>CAYQOD010000274.1:0-2664 GCA_964419065.1 uncultured Thermodesulfobacteriota bacterium
TGCAATACCTCCTCGGCCGTGAGCCTCCCCTCCCTGCAACAGGAGAACAGAATCCCCATTATCGGGGTCATCGAGCCCGGGGCAAAGAGGGCTGCCGAGGTGACCGAGAACAAGCGGATCGGGGTGATTGGGACCGAGGGGACGGTGAAAAGTCAAGCCTACCAGAGGGCCATCCACGGGATCGATCAGCATCTCACAGTTATCGCCCGAGCGTGCCCCCTTTTTGTCCCCCTGGCTGAGGAGGGCTGGGTGGACAACCAGGTGGCCCGCCTGACCGCCCAAAGCTATCTGCTCCCCCTCCGCGAGAAGAAGATCGATACCCTCGTGCTTGGCTGTACCCATTACCCCCTTTTGGAGGGGGTCATTAGGGAGGTCATAGGAGATGGGGTCTGCTTGGTCAACTCCGGCAAGGAAACGGCCAAAGAGGTAAAACGGATCTTGGACCGGGAGGATCTCATCCGCCCGGGGAAGAAGGGGGGGGTTTATAGGTTTTACGTCACCGATAATGGGGAGCGCTTCAGAGAAGTAGGAGAGAGATTCATGGGGCGGGAATTGAATAGGGTGGAGGAGATAGACCCGTGGATCAGATTCCCATACCCTCTTTGACCTTCCGTAAGAGCTGGATGTTTTCGCTGTGTCCGGTCATGTGTGCTATAACCATCCCCTTGATGGAACGGTTCAGCAGGTAAAAATCCCCGAAGAGGTCGAGGATCTTATGGCGGACGAATTCATCGGGGAACCTCAGTCTGGTATTCACCGCTCCTTTGTCGTCCAACAGGATCACATTATGTAGGTGTCCACCACCGGCCAACCCGATCTTGCTCATCTTCTCTGCATCTTTTAAAAAACCGAAGGTCCGTGCAGGGGCGATCTCCTGTTTGAAGGTCTCTGAACCGTTCAAAATAAAGGTGTATTCCTGGTCCCCGATGGGGGTAGGGTAGCTGAGGTGGTATCGTACCCCGAAGGTATCTGCGGGTTCTATGGAGATGTACGTGCCGTCAGGTGACTCCTCACCCACCTGGTAGCGACGATCAATCACCAGCTCCTCGTACCCGGGCATCTGTTCCTCAATCCCCGCCTCCTCAATGATCCTGCAGAAGTCGAGGGCAGAACCGTCCATGATGGGGATCTCCCCATTGATCTTGATCAGGATGTTGTTGATGCGGTAGGCGTGTAAGACCGCCATAAGATGTTCTACTGTCCTGATGATGGTCCTGCCCTTGGCCACCGACGTGGCAAACTCTGTAGACAGGACATAATCCAGATGTCCCGGTACGATGAGATCGTCAGAGAGATTGCAGAAGTTGATTCCACTGCCAGGGGGGTGGGGGAGTAAGATCATACCGGTCTTCAGGCCTGAGTGAAGACCGGTGCCATAGAGGACCATGCTCTGTTTGATGGTGCGCTGAGGTTGAAACCCATCTCCCAAGTCGGTATCAGGAGAGGTGGGCACGGATTTCGCCACGTCGGGCACCGGGGTGGCGAAGGAGGTAATGTGCTGTCGTCTCTCCTCATTGTCACGTAAAAGCTGTTGCAGGCGTTTACTCTCCAGTTTCAATCGGCGGTGTTCAAGTGCTTTCTCCAAAATGACGAGGAGGATATCCATGGAGAGAGGCTTTTCGATGAAGTCGAATGCCCCGAGTTTTACTGCCTTGATAGCCGTGGAGATGGCCCCGTGTCCGGAGATGGTGATTACCGCACTGTCTATGTCTATCTCCCGCAGCTTCTTCAGGACCTCTATCCCGTCCATATCGGGCATCCATATATCCAGCAAGAGGGCATCGGGTGTCTCCGCCTGATAGATCTGCAGGGCCTCCCGTCCATCCCGGGCGATAATGGTCTCATAGCCCTCATCCTGGAGGATGCCAACGATGGATTTGAGGACATCCTCCTCATCGTCAACCACGAGGATCTTTGCCTTATCCATGGGTCGCCTCCCCATCCGTGTTGTCTCATCTTATAACACAAAGGTCTCTTGGATGCAAAGAAAAAAAGGGGGGTGGGATGCTCTCCTGACATCCCACTCCCCTCTTCCAGGAGAGAAAACGGTCCTTATGTGACCTCGATCTTGATCTCCTTTTCCTTGGCCTGCTCTGTTTTGGGGAGGGTTATCGTAATGACGCCGTCCTTGTAGGTGGCCTTGACCTTATCTTCTTGGACCTCTGCCGGGAGGCGTACCGATCGTGAAAAGGAACCGTAGCTCCTCTCCACCAGGTGATAGTTCTCGTCCTTTTCCTCCTTCTCCTGTTTCTTTTCCCCCTTGATGGTCAAGGTCCCGCCGCTCAGAGAGATATCCATCTCTTTAGGATCCATCCCTGGGGCCTCTACCTTAACCACAACCTTATCCTTGGTCTCCGATACATCGAGGGAGGGCGTCCACTCACCCCGTAACCATTCTATGGGTCTCTCCAGGGAGAATCGATCCCAGAGTCGATCTATCTCTCTTCGCAGTACATCCAAATCCCGAAAGGGCTTCCACGGTATTAGAGCCATAATTATCCCTCCTTTCATCTCTTTTTCTTCAGGGAATATAATCATCTTCAAGACAGTTTCAAGGAATGATTACGTGGGGGGGCAGAGGGGTTGTCATTTCTCGCCGATGGGATTAACATAGAATATAGGGAGGAGGAGATGGCCGAGGCTCCCAGAAAATCAAAGGTACCC
>CAYQOD010000275.1:0-2651 GCA_964419065.1 uncultured Thermodesulfobacteriota bacterium
TAAATAGGAATAAGATGCTAATGCTAATAGATGGTGTTCATAGATTAATACGTTAGGCCGCAAGAGGTGCTAGAGGCTGAAAGGAGGACATTATTAAAACCAAGGTTTTTGTCGGGAACTTGAACTACGATACAACGCAAGGCGAGCTCGAAAGTCTTTTTTCTGAGGTGGGTCAGGTGGTAGAGGTATTTCTGCCAACCGACCGCAATACGGGCCGTCCACGAGGATTTGCCTTCGTCGAGTTCGCCGAGGAGACGGCAGCTGCAGAGGCCATCGAGAGGTTCAACAGCTACGAGCTCCAAGGCAGGAGTCTTAGTGTCAAAGAAGCCGAGGAGCGGCAACGACGTTCACCCAGTTTTTCTGACGCCCGGCCGTTCGGAGCGCCTCGAGGTACGAAGGGCTTTAAGTCAAAGGGTAGTCGCCGCAACATTCGCGGCATGAAACGTGGTTTCTAAACCATTGGCCGGACGGGCACGCGCGGCGGGCGCTGGCCTTGATAGAAGATCGCGCCGCCGCTCAACTCATCTTTAATCTGTTTAATTAAAGATGAGTCAATAACCACCCCGTTTAGGGGTGGTTATTGACTCCGGTGTGGACGGGGATACCGCCACGGATACCATGGGTGCCACCAGGGATCCCGATAGTCCCACGGACATGGCTCACAGACAGTGGGTTCTTCCTCTTTCCAGAGGTGGATCTCCCTGATCACGAGATAGGGATAGCGATACTTCATCTCTCCCAACGGCTGTACCCGCTCCCCCTCTACGGTCCCGGCGATGGTCACCTCTCTCCTCTTTCGGTAGATCGCAGCGTCGAGGAAACCGTTGTAGAATGCCAGAAAGCGCCCCTCAGAGATGTCGGTCTTGATGGGCCTGCCCTCACGGTCCAGCCTGGTCTGATAGACCTCCAGGAGGGTCCCCTCCTGTTTATTGACCGTCTCGACGATGACACCGCCGAGCAGGACCACCTTTCCTTTATAGGCAGTGGAGTCCTTGTGCAGTTCTGAAAAGGTGATCTCCTCGTCCACCTCTTTCATGACACCCCGGGAGATGGCGTGGACGCAACCGGACAGAAAGACAATGATCATCCCGAGAGAGAAAAGCCGCTTCACTGCATCCACCTTTGGCACTTCATCAAAAGACCACCCCGATCCCAAATCCGAAATGTACATCGGGTTCCGCAGTGGATGACTCCTCTTGTGGCCAGAGGTACATCTCCCGTTTCTCGACGAGGGGATAAGTATACTCGATCTCCCCGAGGGGGCGTACCTCTTTACCGACCACCACGCCCGCTACGGTGATCTTCCTCCCGGGGCTGTAGATGGCAGGATCGAGGAATCCGGGGGCAGAGACGATGAATCTCCCCTTCGATGCATCCCCGGCAGCGGGCCTTCCCCGGTGGCCGAGGGGGCGCTGGAGGACGACAAGTAGGGTTTTGTCCGGGAGGTTCTGGGTCTCGATGATGTCCCCGCCCAAGAGCAGGGTCTTCCCCGTATAGGCCTCCGGGTCTTGGCCTAATTGCTCAAAGCTGACACTGCGGTCGACCTCCTGTAGCACGTCCCTGGAGATCACCGGTGCACAACTGGCCAGCACGAGGGTGGTTAGTACGGCGAGGGGCGGAAGACAAAGACTCCGTCGTGGCCCCTTCATCTCCCCACCCCCTTACCTCGGTTCATCTTCTCCTCTTCCTTCCACATCTCCTCCAGGGCCTGGAGGCTTACCTCCATTGTTCCTATTTCCTTAAATATGATCTCAGCATATCCCTTTGTCTTTTCTTTGCGAAGCTTCTTGTGCAACCTGCGGGCAAAACCACCGATGACCATAAACCGATTACGCAGAAAGTGGGCCATGGTCTTGACCAACTCCTCCCGATTTTCGTACGAGCGGATGAGCGCCTTTACCAGCTCCGCCTTCCCCACTGCCTCACCGATCAGATCGGCCATGATCAGGAGGTATTCAAACTCCTCCTCGTTGATGGGGGTCTGTTCCCTGCCCGAATCGACCACCAGCACCCCGAATTTTACCTGACCCTGCGTCCTGGCGTCTATGTACCGCAGGGGGACCACCGCCTTGATCTTCACGTGCTCCTTCAGGGTATGCTCGTAGCCGTTGGTCTGGGACGGATCAGTCAGGTTCAGGGCCTTTCCCTCTTCAAATACCTCCCAGACAATGCTCCGCTTCACGATCTCCTTGGAGGTTTGAAAATCATTTTCATAATCCCCGATCCAGGAGTTGATCACCAATTTGCCATCCTCTAAGACGGCATACCTGGCCCTCTTGCTCAACCTCGCATTGATGTGCTCCAGGGCTTTTCTGATGATCACTTCCTTGTCGAAGGATCGACCCAGCAGTCGAGCGATGTCAATAAGATCTTCACACCGCTTCTCTAATCCCTCCACCTGGGTCCTCAGCGAAACCTCCTCTTTTCCTTGATTGTTCATACTCTACTTTACTATAGCATCATTTTCACCATCAAGCTACTGTCCCCCTTCCCCCCAAGAAGGTACGCACCCCTAGGACAGCGATGGCGGAGAGGTTCAAGGCGACGATCAGGTAGATCCCCCTTTCCACCCCCATGATGGGGAGTAAGATCACGCTGACGACCAGGGCCCCGACAGCGGAACCCAGGAGATCGAGGCCGTTGGTCACCCC
>CAYQOD010000276.1:0-2646 GCA_964419065.1 uncultured Thermodesulfobacteriota bacterium
CGCGTGAAGGTACATAAAAGGATGAAGACCGCCACCATCCTCTTCTCCGATGGATACAAGATCGATGTGGCTACGGCAAGGATGGAGTACTACGAACGCCCTGCGGCCCCGCCGACCGTAGAGCTCAGTTCCATCAAAATGGACCTCTTCCGTCGAGACTTTACCATCAATACCCTGGCCATCGAACTGAGACCGGACACCTTTGGCCAGCTTCTTGACTTCTTTGGGGGCCAGAGGGATCTAAAGGAGGGGGTGATCAGGGTCCTGCACAACCTCAGTTTCGTGGAGGATCCCACACGCATCTTTCGGGCCATCCGTTTCGAACAGCGGTTTGGCTTGCAAATCGGAAAACATACCCAGAATCTCATTAAGAATGTCCTCTCCATGGGGTTTTTGGAGCGGTTGAGTGGGTCGAGGCTCTTCTCTGAGCTGGTATTGATCCTGGGGGAAGAGAATCCCCTCCCCATACTGGAGAGGATGGGTGAATTTGATCTCCTCAAATTCATCCATTCCCATTTGCACTATAACGCTCAAGCCAAGGCCCTCCTCAGCAGGGTGTATGAGGTAATCAGTTGGTTTGATCTCCTCTTTTTAGAGGGGAGTTACGTGAAATGGATGGTTTATCTCTTCGGGCTAGCCGATCAGGTGCAGCCGAAGGGATTGGAGGAGATGGCCCAGAGGCTCTCCCTCGCACCACGGTACAGCAAGAAGCTGATAGAGGGCAGGAGAGAGGGATTCGACGCGCTGCAGAAGGTCCGCAGAAAACACATGAGGCCCAAGGAGATATATAACCTCTTCAAACCCCTTCCCATTGAGGCCCTCCTCTATTTGATGGCGAAGACGGGGGAGAAGAGGGTGAAAAAGGCGATCTCCCTCTTCTTTACCAAACTCAAGGATACGAAGGTGAGCCTGCGCGGAAAGGACTTGCAGGGGTTGGGCATCGAGCCCGGCCCTCTCTACCGCACAATCATCGACTCCCTCCTCTTGGCCCGCCTCGAAGGCACGGTCAAGACCAAAGAGGATGAGATACGGTATGTACGCCTCAAGTACCTGGCTGAGTGAGGTTCATCACTCACAGGACAGGGTATAATTTGACTTTGTCATTCCGCTCTGATACGTTAGGAAAACATCATACATTGTTCTGTTATACGTTACGGTGCATCGATCGTGAGGGACTACTACCTCAACCATCGGGAGGAGGTAGAAGGGACCATTCGAGAAGGGATGAAGAGGACGAGCATGGTGACCGGGCATACCATGAATGAGATGAGGGAAGGCATAGAGCAGTACACGGTAAAGGTCGGTGTCTTTGAGGGCCCCTTAGACCTGCTACTCCACCTCATCAAGAAAAATCAATTGGATATATACGACATCCCTATAGCCTTGATAACCGAACAATATTTGGAATATATACGGATCATGAGGACCCTTGATCTCACCATAGCGGGGGAATTTTTGTTGATGGCGGCTACCCTCATGTATATCAAGTCCAGGATGCTCCTTCCGACACCCGCCGAAGAGGAAGAGGAGGAAGAAGGGGAGGACCCCCGTGCAGAGCTTGTCCATCGCCTGTTGGAGTATAAACGGTTCAAAGAGGCAGCCATTTGTCTGTCACAGCAAGCGTTGTTGGAGAGGGATATCTTTATCAGGCCCCTCCAGGAGCTCGAATTCGAGGAAGGGGAGATAGAGGCAGGTCTCTTTCACCTCATTGATGCGCTGCGCGAACTCTTCCAGCGCCGGGAGGTGGAGGACATTTATGAGATCGGCCTGGAGAGGGTGACCCTGAGGGATAAGATGAGAGAAATATGGGAGCGACTTCAAGGGGCACGGGAGGCGGTGCCCTTTTCATCCCTGTTTCCCCCCGTGAGCTCGCGGGAGGAGTTGATCATCACCTTCCTCGCCCTCTTGGAGCTGGTCAAGGTGGGAATACTGCGGGCTTACCAGAGGGATACCTTCGGTCCTCTCTGGGTGACTCGCACCGCGACGTCGTAGGAGATGGATATGAAGAGAATCTTCCTGATTGCACCTGTGGTCTTCCTTTGCCTCTGTCTCTGTGGCGTAGGGTGGGGAGAAGAGCGCTTTGTGGTCGCGGGCACGAGCGAAAGGGGAGAGGATGTCCCGCACCCTACCCTGGAACTGGCCCTCAAGGATGGATTGATGAAGGCGGTAGAAGAGGCTGTGCGGGGTATGATGGCGTTCCAGGCTATGGAGGAGCAGTATGAGGCTTTGACCAAGGGGGTTTACGACAGGGCTGAGTCATTTGTCCTGAGCTACAAGATCTTGGAGAAGCACCCCCTCCCCACTGGGTATCAGGTCCTGCTCGAGGTATTGGTGGATACGGAGGGGGTCAAGAAGCGTCTGGAATCACTGGGGCTCCTGAAGGGGAGTGGAAAGATGCCCCACCTGCGAGAGGTCGAATTGGTGGTGGCGGGGATCAAGAACTATCAGGTTTATCTCACAGTGGAGGGGTTGCTCAGGGAGGATACGACTGTCCAGACGTCTGCCCTCTCTGAGATCGAGCCCACTAAGTTCACCTGGAGGTTATCCTTGAGAGGTGAAACGGGCACGTTGGCGGAGAGGTTCCTCCGTCAGGGATTCAGCGGCCTCAAGGCCAAGGTTGTAACGTTAACCCCCGAGAAGGTGGAG
>CAYQOD010000277.1:0-2638 GCA_964419065.1 uncultured Thermodesulfobacteriota bacterium
ACCAGGGGGGAGAGAAGAATGATCGTTCGGCGACTCAATGAACTGAAGACAGGAGAGAAGGGTGTCATCGAGCGGGTGATGGGGACGGGTCGATTCAGGCAGAGACTCATGGAGATGGGGTTTGTCCCCGGTACGGAGATTCTCGTAAAAAAATTTGCGCCCCTTAAGGATCCCATTGAGTATGTGTTGAAGGGGTATCACGTCAGTCTAAGACACGAGGAGGCCGAAAAGATAATGGTGCGAGACCTCGGGGAAGAGAAGGGGGAAGATTGATGGCCAAGGAGATCACCATCGCCCTCGTGGGCAATCCGAACTCAGGAAAGACAACCCTCTTCAACAATCTGACCGGGGGGCATCAAAAGGTGGGAAACTGGCCCGGGGTCACCGTCGAGAAAAAGGAGGGGAGAGTCACCTACCAGGGCTCCATGATCCGGGTGGTCGATCTCCCCGGGACCTACAGCCTGACCGCCTATTCTCTGGAGGAGATCATTGCCCGGAACTACATTATCGATGAAAAACCGGATCTTGTGGTCGATGTAATCGATGCATCCAACCTGGAACGAAACCTCTATCTGGCAACTCAATTGATCGACTTGGGTGTGAAACTGGTCTTTGCCCTGAACATGGTGGACCTGGCCCAATCGAGGGGGCAGATCATTGACCATGAAAACCTCTCCGTCCTCATGGGGATCCCCTTTGTCCCCACCGTCGGGAGCAAAAATCAGGGGACGCAAGAACTTTTAGAGACGATCATCAGGGTGGCCGAGGACAGAGAATCGGTCTCCCGTCACATCCACATCCCCTATGGACGTGAGATGGAAGGGGAAATCAAAAAACTTCAAGATTTGATCCTCTCCTCTCAACCATCTCCGGACGAGCATCACGCCCGCTGGATGGGGACCAAACTGCTGGAAAACGATGATGAGGTCATCAAAGGGATCGAAGGGAGTCCTCTGAAAAAAGAGATCCTGGAACAACTGGAAAAGAGCAAGGATCATCTCCAACAGATACTGGGCGATGATCCTGAGACCCTGATAGCCGACCGTCGCTACGGCTTCATCCATGGTGCCCTCAAAGAGACCCTGCGGCAGACCCGGAGGGATCGGCTTCATCCATGGTGCCCTCAAAGAGACCCTGCGGCAGACCCGGAGGGATCGGCGCTACCTCTCCGACCAGGTGGATATGGTCTTGACGAATCGCCTCTTCGGCTTTCCGATCTTCCTCTTCTTTATCTGGACCATGTTTCAACTCACCTTCAACCTCGGGCGTTATCCCATGGAGTGGATTGATGACGGCGTGAGGCTCCTCGCCCGGTTCGTCGGAGCCCTGATGGGAGAGGGTCTCATCAGAGACCTCATCGTCGATGGTGTCATCAGTGGGGTGGGCGGGGTAGCTGTATTTCTGCCTAACATATTTATCCTCTTCTTCTGCATCTCCCTCTTCGAGGACACGGGCTACATGGCCAGGGCCGCCTTCATCATGGACAAGGTCATGCACACCCTTGGATTGCACGGGAAATCCTTCATCCCCATGATCATGGGGTTTGGGTGCAATGTTCCGGCCATCATGGCAACGCGGGTGCTGGAGAGCAGACGGGACAGGATACTCACCATCCTGATCAATCCGCTCATCAGCTGCAGCGCCAGGTTGCCTGTCTATGTGCTGATCGCCGGGGCCCTCTTCGGTGCGCGGGCGGGAAACGTCATCTTCTCCATCTACCTAGTCGGCATCCTCCTTGCCATCCTCATGGGACAGATCTTCAAGCGGACCCTCTTCCGGGGGGAAATCGCCCCCTTTGTCCTGGAACTCCCCCCCTATCGCATGCCGACGTTTAAGGGGACCCTCATCCATATGTGGGAGAGGGGATCGATCTTTCTCAGAAAGATGGGCGGCGTGATTCTTGTCGGATCGATAGTAGTATGGGCCCTGAGCTCCTTCCCCCAAGACGCACCCTATTCCAGAGATCACGACATGGAGAAGCGCACAATCCAAGAGCAGTACGCAACGCAGAAGACGACGCTGACCAAAAGTGGGCAGGCGGACGAGGTCCAACTCCTCGATGAAAAAATGAAGCAAAAAATAGCCGAACTTGAAACCCTTCAAAAAAGAGAATTTCAGGAACAGAGCTATCTGGGGAGACTGGGTAAGGCAATTGCCCCTCTCCTGCGCCCCCTGGGCTTTGATTGGAGGGCAGGGGTGGCCCTGCTCGCCGGCTTTGTCGCAAAGGAGATCGTGGTCAGCACCTTTGGAGTCCTCTATCAGGTGGAACATGGAGAGGAGGAGAGCGAGAGTCTCCGCGCGGCCATTCAGGAGACCATGACACCCCTGACCGGTTATGCCTTCATGATCTTTGTATTGATCTATACCCCTTGTTTGGCTACGGTGGCTGCCATCCGGCGGGAGACAGGCTCATGGGGGTGGATGACCTTCTCAGTAGGCTATAGCGTTATCCTCGCCTGGGTCCTGGCCTTCATGATCTATCGGGGGGGAATGCTTCTTGGACTCGGATAATAGATTAAGGAAGGAATTAAGCCCCGGCATAGTAAAAATTTTTTCTTGACAAAGTTAGACAAGTCTATTATTTTTAGAATAATCTAATAATGGAGGAGAAAAGTGAGTGCTTTGACATTAAGCATGG
>CAYQOD010000278.1:0-2574 GCA_964419065.1 uncultured Thermodesulfobacteriota bacterium
CCTCCGGGTGACCCTGAGGACCCTGTTATCCATGGACTGTACCCCCAACTCGACGGTCGTCACCTCCTGTGCCTTGAGAAGCCCTAAGACCTCGGAGGAGATCATGTCGGGTCGGGTTGACAGCCTGAGGGAGTGGATCCTCCCGTCCCTCAGAAAGGGGGCAACGCTGCGCAGAAGACCCTCCTGTGTCTGGTCAGGCAGGGCGGTGAAGCTTCCCCCATAGAAGGCCACCTGCACCCTGTGGGCGCTGACCCGTTTCCGTGTTCCCACCTTCAGGTACCACTCGACCTCCTGGGAGACCTCCTCAGGGCTGGGGAGTGCTGATGTGGGACGAGCTATCCGGTTTTGGTCGCAGTATACACACCGATGGGGACACCCGAAATGGGAGATGAAGATGGGGATGATGAATCTCTTGTCCGCCACGTGCTCAATCCTCCTGCAAGGTCCGCAAGGCCTCTTCAGCCGCCCTCTGCTCTGCTTCCTTTTTGCTGCTTCCTCTTCCCCTCCCGTAGGACTTTCCTTCTATGGAGATGACCACCTCGAACGTCTTATCGTGGTCCGGACCCTCCTCGGCAACTACAACATAGTCGGGGGTAGTGTTCAGATGTCTTTGAGTATATTCCTGGAGCCTGGTCTTGAAGTCATCGTCCTTCAATCCCCCTTGCATCTCCTCCAGCAGGGGGAGGTAGAGTCGTGCTATCATCCGGAAGGCCTCTTCATACCCACCATCGAGATAAACGGCGGCCACCAGTGCCTCCATCCCCCCGGCAAGTATGGAGTCCTTCTCCTTGTCCCCGGTCTCTTCTTCTCCACGTCCTAACCTCAGGTGGTTCCCCAATCCTACCTCGCGGGCCAGGGAGGCGAGGGTTGCTTCCTTGACTAAGGAGGCACGCGCTTTTGAAACACCGCCCTCGCTGAGGTGGGGAAAATGATCGAGCAGGAGATGGCTCACCACCAGCTCTATGACCGAGTCCCCTAGTAGTTCTAATCGCTCATTATCCTCCCCTTCTTCGTCCTTTTGACGGATGGAGGATCGGTGGGTGAGGGCCTGCCGTAAGAGATGGGGATTTCGGAAGTGATACGCTATTTGTCCCTGCAACCCCTCGAACGGAGACACCTTTATCTACCCTCAGGGGGGCTTGTCTCACCATAGCCCATGAAAATACCGCTGCGTTGAGGACCTGTTCACCTGCAGTTCATGATCCCGTCTCCTTCTGAGACGGATAGCTCATGGAAGTTTCACGGGAAGCAGCCCCGTGAAGTGAATCTGAACACTCGGAGAGATCCCCGTTCCTTTGGGATCCGATTCTCTCGTGAGACTATGCTAGGGTGGAGTCTGGATGATTTCCACCTGTGTGGCCTTCAGGTATCCCCTGTCGTTGACGTAGTGGACCTTGATGATCTCGCCGGGGACGGGGTAGCGCTGGGGATAGTAGATGGTCCTCGTGCCCACGTAGAAGAGATAGATCCTTCCGGTCTGATCGCTCTTGACTTGGATGGCCCTCCGGCCAAACGCAGCCTCCTCGATCTGTATGGAAAGGACGATTCCCAGTACCTCATTGGGGCCTATCTCCTGGGCCTGTTGGCTTGGGGTCTGTGTCTGCGTGTCTGGTTTCGGGGTCTGTTGGTCTGATGTCTGAACCGGTGGGATCATCGTCACCTGGGTGGCCTTGAGGTAACCCCTATCGTTGATATAGCGGACCCGGACGGTCTCACCGGGGGCGGGGTAGCGCTGGGGATAGTAGATGGTCCTCCTGCCCACGTAGAAGGTGTACATCCTGTCCGTCTGATCGGATCGGACCTCCATGGTTCCCCTGGTGAAGAACATGACGGTCCCCTGAACCTCATTGGGGCCTATCTCCTGGGCCTGGGCGATCGTGCTGGAAGGGCACATGCCCCACATGCCTATTGCGGTTAACGATACGATGGCCATGATGACCAACATCATTCTGGTGTATGTCCTTTTGTCCATGGCACTGCCTCCACGTTTTACGATACTTCCATGATCTATATATCAAATCAGCACCCCGATGTCAAAGCGGGTCCTTTTGGAGGGTGCACGTACTACCTGCTGCCGTTCCAGATTTGATCGAGCTGTTCCATAATGGAATAATCCGCGTATCTCCCCTGATGGACTTTCCCATTGAAATTAACCGTTTATCGGTTGCAAATCCTCTGGCATTGGGTTTGCAGATCATAAACCTCTTACGCAGTGAGATATGAGAGAGAGATGGATGTGGATTGTATGCACGTTCACACGACAACTTCACGATAAGGAGGAGTTACTATGAAGAAGTGGGGGAATCAGTTTGTGTTGGCCTGGGCAGTAGTCGCCCTGCTCTTGGTGACGGTGCCCCATCTGGCCTTTTCGGCGGGGAAGGTCCCCTATAAGATCGGGGTCAACCTTGAGCTGACCGGTCCGTGGGCGGAGACGACGAAGACCTTGAAGATGGCAATGACGATGGAGGTGGAGCGGATCAACGCCCAGGGCGGAGTAGACGGTCACCCCCTGGAGCTGGTCATCAAGGACAATGGCTTCGATCAGGGCAGGGCGGCGGCCAACATGACCGAGTT
>CAYQOD010000279.1:0-2559 GCA_964419065.1 uncultured Thermodesulfobacteriota bacterium
ACGGTATAGATGAGGATATAATCATATTCCTTTTTCATGCCGCTTCCCCTGTCAACCTCCGAACGATCGCCTTAAAGATCTCCCCCCGTTCCTGGTAGTCCTGGAACATATCAAAACTGGAACATGCCGGCGAAAGGAGAACCACATCTCCCTCCTGAGCTAGCTCCCAGGCCAACCTCACACCCTCCTCCATCCCCTCCACGAGATGGGTGGGCACTAAGCCCTCGAAGGCCTCCTTCATCTTATCCTTGGCCTCACCCATGAGGATCAAGGCCTTCACCCGCTCCTCTATAACCTCACAGAGGAGCGAATAGTCCCCCCCCTTATCCCGCCCCCCTGCCAGCAAGATGATCGGCTCCTCAAGGCTCATGAGGGCCCTGAAGGCGGAGGCCACGTTGGTGGCCTTCGAGTCGTTGTAGAAATGCACCCCTGCCCACTTCCCCACCAGCTCGAAGCGATGCTCAAGACCTGGGAAGGACTCCAGCGATTCCTGGATCACTGCATGCGGTACACCGCATATGGTGGCCGTCCCCACAGCGGCCATGATGTTCTCGATGTTATGCACGCCCATGATCTTCACCCGCTCCAGGGAGAACTGCTCCTGTGTCCCCTTCAGTTTAGAGACGACGGTCCGCTCATCTTTCAGCCATACCCCCTCTTCTCCCTCCTCTCTGTGGCCAAAGGGGAGCACCCGGGCCCGTACCCGGGGGACAAGGGCCTTCACAGCGGCATCATCGTTGTTGACCACCGCCCAGTCCTCCGGTCCCTGATTGAGGAAGATCCTCCCCTTGATCTCCGCGTACGAGGAGAACGTGGGGTGTCGGTCGAGGTGGTCCTCACCAAGATTGAGCAGGAGGGCGACCCATGGCCTGAAGTGACAGATGGTCTCCAGTTGGAAGCTGCTGATCTCGGCCACGATGTAGTCCGCCTCCTCACCACGCAAGAGATACTCCATCAAGGGGGTCCCGATGTTCCCCCCCACAAAGACCCCTTTCCCCCATCGGGAGAGGATAAAGCCGATGAGGGCGGTGGTGGTGCTCTTCCCATTGGTCCCCGTGACTGCGACCAGCGGGGGGCGGAGATACCACGAGGCGAGTTCAATCTCGCTCACCACAGGGACCCCTTGCAACCGTGCCCCCTCCACAGGGGGGATTGCCGGATCCACCCCAGGGCTGATAACGATCAAATCCCCCTTGAGAAAGGTCTGCGGGGAGTGTCCCCCCAACTCCAGCTCCACCCCGAGGGAACGGAGCCGAGCGGGTGCATCCCCCAATTCACCCTCGGTCTTGACCTCGGTCACGATGACCTCTGCCCCCCTTGTGGCGAGAAACTCCGCTGCCGCCACACCTGTCCTGGCCATCCCCACCACCACTACCCTCTTGCCTCGGATCTCTCTTTTACAATCGTCTATCTTCGTCGTACCCTTCATCGTAGTTTTAAGGTACTGATGGCAAAAAGCCCCAGGATAATGGCGATTATCCAGAACCGCACAATGATCTTTGGCTCGGCCCACCCCTTCAATTCGAAGTGATGGTGGAGTGGAGCCATCCTGAAGACCCGCTTCCGTTTCAGCTTGAAGACCCCTACTTGGATGATCACCGAGAGGGCCTCGATGACGAAGATCCCTCCCACAATGGCCAATAGGAGCTCCTGCTTTGAGACGACGGCCACCATCCCCAAGGCCCCCCCCAAGGAGAGGGACCCGGTGTCTCCCATGAATACCTGCGCTGGATAGGCATTGAACCAGAGGAACCCCAGTCCTGCCCCCACGATGGCCCCACAGAAGATACTCAATTCCCCGCACCCGCGGACAAAGGGGATCTGGAGGTAGCGGGAGAACTCATGGTGACCTGCCAGATAGGTGAAGAGGGCGAAGGTCCCCGCCGTGATCATCACCGGCCCTATCGCCAGCCCATCCAGCCCATCGGTGAGGTTTACGGCATTAGAGGTCCCCACCAGGACAAAGACGAGCAGGAGGAGGTAAAAAACGCCCAGATCGGGACGGAGATTTTTGAAGAAGGGGAACGTCAGCTGGGGGACAAAACCGAGGAAGCCGAAGAGAACACCCCCCCCTGCCAAGGCGATGGCCGCTTGAAATGCCGTCTTCCCTTTGCCGGAAATCCCCTTCCCCCGCTTTATCTTTTTATAGTCGTCCACAAACCCGAGCAGGGCCAAGGATATGGTGACGAACAAGACCAGCCACACATAGGGGTTGGTGAGGTTGCTCCACAATACGGTGGATCCGACGGCGGCGATGATGATCATGCTCCCCCCCATGGTCGGCGTCCCCTCTTTATCCCTGTGTCGGGAGGGGACATCCTCTCGTATCCTCTGCCCGACCCGGAGTTCCCTGAGCTTCTTGATGAGCCATGGTCCCAGGACAAAGCTGATCAGGAGAGCGGTGAGGGTAGCGGAGATCGTCCTGAAGGAGATATACTTCAGGACATTGAAGACGATGTGGGTAGTATGAAGGGGGTACAGGAGGTGGTAGATCATAGTGCTTCCCTCAGCCCTTCAACGATCATTTCCATCTTCATGATGTGCGAACCTTTAATCAAT
>CAYQOD010000280.1:0-2559 GCA_964419065.1 uncultured Thermodesulfobacteriota bacterium
GAGGATGTCAACCCCCCCTTCTCTCCTCAAACCTACACCGATATCTCTCCAGGTGACAAAAATTGTCCACAAAATGTCTCTCTGTGAACACGAAAAAGGCGACTCAGACCCACAAACGGGGAGGGTGTTGCACTATCTCATTGAAATACTTAACAAATATTTGTCAAGATATTGGTAAAATATGGCACATTTTATGCGTATTTAAATATGGTATTGCTACACGGAGGTAGACCGATGAATGTAACTATGGGCGCCAAAGGGGGCCATGTTGTTCACTCTGTCTCCTCCCTGCACTCCCGACATCCCGATGAGAGAAGAGCCGAACTCATATCGAAGGGAGAGGTAATACGCCCCCATCACGTCATCAGGTCCTTCCTCACCCAGATGAAGATCGTGGACCCAGCCCTATTGGCTCACAGTCGTTCAGTGACCTGCTACACCTTGCTGATGGCCCGGGCCATCGGATTAACCCGCGAAGACGAGAGGAAACTCCTGTACAGTTCCCTCTTGCACGATCTGGGGCAGATGTGCATAGACCGGCGGATTATAGAGAAGAGAGAGCGACTTACCCCCGAGGATTGGGAGGTCATCCGTGCCCATCCTTTGAGCAGTGAGAAGATACTCTCCCCCTTTCCCTGTTTTTTGGAGATAACCCCCATCGTCAGGCATCACCATGAGCGGTATGACGGCACGGGATACCCCGATGGCCTGAAAGGTGATGAGATCCCCTTCATGTCCAGGTTGATTACGTTGACCGATGCCTTCGTCGCCATGACCAGTGAGCGTCCTTATCGCGCAGCCTTGATGATCAGTGACGCCTTGGAGATCATTGAGGAGCGCAAGGAGAAACAGTTTGATCCGAAGCTCGCTGGCCTCTTCATCGCTGTGGTCATAGAAACTCTCAAGAGACGAAGAGAGAGGACATGGGCAGTTCAAAAAGACCAAGGATGATTCCTTCCTCACGGCCTCTTCTTATCACCTGAGACGTTTCCCCCTTTCGCCCTTCCTTTTGACCCCTCTATTTGATATACTTTCCCCGAATCTTTTCGGAGGTGCACATCATATGGGAGAGATCTACTATTCCTCTATTCCCTCGCCCATCGGGAGAATCTGGGTGGCCTCTGACGGTGCGGGGGTATGCCTGCTGCGGTTTGGGGTGAGCGAGGAGGAGTTTCTAGAGGCGATACGAGGGTCGTGCACGGGACACCCCCTTCCGGGCCAGCAGTCCAACAGAGAGGCCGTGGAGGAGATCGCAGCCTACTTTGATGGAAGGTTGACTCGTTTCTCTGCTCCCCTGCACCCCCAGGGGACGCCTTTTGACATGAAGGTCTGGGAGGCGGTACAGAGGATACCCTTGGGTGAGACCCGCTCCTACCAACAGATCGCTCATGAGATGGGCAATCCCCAGGGATGCAGGGCGGTTGGAGGGGCAAACAGGCGCAATCCCATTCCGTTGCTCATCCCCTGCCATCGCGTGATTATGAAGGACGGGGGGCTCGGCGGATACGCCGGCAGGGTCGGTGTGAAAGAGTGGCTCCTGCGGTTTGAGAGAGAGATCTCCCTGCGGAACAAAGCAACGTAGCTTGTTACACAAGGCTGAGGATTAAATACTTCTTTTACCCTTATCGCTAACGTCGGAGGAGGGGGGTTCTTATTGTCCCATTCAGGGAGCAAAACCCTCGCCTTGAGGCGATAGTAGTTTACTTTGAAAGATCTGGAGGGGGAGGGGTACTCTTAGTATCAGCGTCACGCGCCTCTATCACCACGAAAGGGTATTCATTACTCAGTGAACCGCACGGGAGCGATACGGTAAGGGGGCCAGTCGTTGCAGATTCGGGAACGACGACGATGATCATTATATGTGTCCATTTTACAATTTTAGCCTTTTTCTTGGGAGAAAAGATAGTATCTACCATCCATTCTAGCTGTTTGTACACATCTTCATTCTTGTCTTTATGCCCTTCTTTGTACTGAAAGATAACCTCTCCCTCCTTCGTTCCGAATCCCCACCCTCGGATTCGCACCTGATCTCCAGGCCTGGCAATCTGTGGGGAGATCTTGCGTATCAAGGGTGTAGGACACTGATTTTTTTCTTTTGCTATGGCGCCCTCGCCCAAGGGCAAGAGACTCCCGATCCAGATAGCCAAGATAGCACGGGATACCACCCTCATGGTGGACACCTCTCGTTACCCGTTTGGTACCGGTGGCAGCGGGGGTTTCCTTCGGTGATGGTCGGTGTTCTGTTCAAAGGTGTAGGCGGCCTGAAGCACTTTTTCCTCCTCAAAGGACCTGCCGATGATCTGAAGCCCTATGGGGAGATCCCCGCTGCTGAAGCCGCAGGGTATGGATATGGCCGGCACCCCGGCCAGGTTGGCGGAGATGGTGAAGATGTCCGAGAGGTACATCTGCAAAGGGTCTTGCACCCTCTCCCCGAGGCGAAAGGCGGGGGTAGGTGAGGTGGGGGTGATGATCACATCACACTGTTGAAAGGCCTCGTCGAAGTCATCTTTGATGCGGGTCCGCACCTGGGCTGCCTTTCGGTAGTAGGCATCATAATAC
>CAYQOD010000281.1:0-2528 GCA_964419065.1 uncultured Thermodesulfobacteriota bacterium
TCCTGGTGTCGTGAGATTGAGAGCCGGACTAATGGAAGGGTGACGATAGAGTATTATCCTGGCCAGAAGTTGACGAAGGCTGCCGAATGCTATGAGGGTGTCGTGCAAGGGCGTTCTGATATCGGGTTCTCGGTCTTAGCTTACACCGAGGGTCGATTCCCTATTATGGCAACAGTGGATCTACCCTTGGGATACACCAGCGGAAAGGTGGCCACGGCCGTTGCCAATGAGGTCTATCGAAAATTCAGACCCAAAGAGCTCAGTGACACCACGGTGATGTATCTCCATGCCCATGGTCCCGGGCTTATCAATACGAGGGGTAAGGCGGTGAGGAAGTTGGAGGATATGAAGGGCCTCAGGCTCAGGGCCCACGGAACCAGCGCACGGGTTGTAGAGGCCTTGGGTGGCATACCGGTCGCTAGACCCATGCCAGAGGCATATGAGATGATTAAAAAAGGCGAGGTGTTTGGCGCTGTCCATCCCCTTGAGGCCCATAAGGGATGGAAGATGGCAGAGGTCGATGATTATGTTACAGCCTCTTATGCTATCGCTTATACCACTACCTTTTTTGTGGTCATGAATAAGGATAAATGGGATGCACTGCCGAAGGATGTTCAGGCGATCATTGAAGAGATCAACCACGATTGGGTGTTGCAGCATGGTGAGGCCTGGGATACGAGCGACCTGGAGGGGATGCGATTTTTCCTCGATCAGGGGAACCAGATTATCGGTCTTGATAGGAAAGAGTCTGCCCGATGGAAGAAGGCGATTACACCCATCATTGAGGACCATGTGAAATATCTGAATGGACAGGGATTGAATGGTCGTGAGATCGTCGATTTCACGATCGACACTTTGAATAATATGCAATAATCATTAAGGAGTTAAGCCATGATCGTTGTGTGTAAGAAATGTGGTAAAAAATACGAGGTAGATCCTGCGCAGGTAACAGGAGAGGTGGCCAGGTTTCGGTGCGAGTCCTGCAACGAAATAGTCACCGTTTCACGGGGAGGGGACGACGTTGAGCATCCAGCTACTCCCTCCCCACTACTTGAAGCGACCTTTACACCAGCCGACGAAGAGGGGCGACCTGCGCCTGAACCTGGAGCAGGGGTGCGAAGGATGCCGCACGTCTTTGAAAGGCGAGGGTTTGGTTTACGGGGGAAGATGTTCATCCTCTTCTTTTTTATCCCCATCGTCCTAATCATTGCTGCAAGTCTGCTCTACATGTGGCAGTTGAACGAGCTCTCTTCGTATCTCGCCAAGGAGAGTGCTGGAGCGGCCACGGTGATAACCGAAAATATGGTAGCCCAGAGGGCCCGGGCGGTTGCTTCACAGTGCAGGGCCTATCTCCTGACGCATCCAGACTTGAAGAAGCATTTTTTCAATTACGATATGCATTTCAAGAGCATTGCCGTACAGCAGGTAGGTCTGACCGGGTATACTGCTCTGTATGAGTTGCCAGACGCTGATGGGGTCTGGCGGACATGGGCCCATGTGAACCCCAACATTATTGGTGTCGATATGCGCACACTCCAGAAATCCCTTGGAGAGAGTTTCCCCGGTTTTTGGAAGATCTATACCGGTGTACAAGGTGGAAAGGAGTCAAAGGGTTACTACGAGTGGCGAGATGTGGATGGGATCATACGTAACAAGTTCATGGTGTGTGTACCCGTTGAGGGGACGCCATATATCCTTGCCGCCACGGCATATCCTGAGGAATTTGCCGCGACGGTACAGTTTATGCGGGACCGTGCCGAAAAGTTTGCCTTCAGGACAAGAAGTATCGTTCTCGGCATCCTGGGCGGCACATTGATATTAATCGGTTTTATCGTCGCCATGTATGGTTACCGGTTGACGGGAAGGGTCAAGTACCTGACCAACGTTGCCGACCGTATCAGCGTTGGTGATCTAGAGACCGAAGTAATGGGAATCAGATCAAGAGATGAGATCGGAGAACTGGCCCATGCCATCACCCGCATGCAAGATAGTATCCGCATCTCGATACAGCGGTTACGCCGAAGGAGGTAGGAGTAAGACCTGACACATTGCGTTGGAGAACTCATCCGTACTGGTACACGAACGAGGGTAAGGGTATTATCCCTTCGAAGTGATGCAGTAATAAAATGAGGGACTCAAAGAGATGAGTCCCTCATATCTTTATTGTTTGTCTGCCCCCGGGGGCTTTCATGACAAGGCTATATTTATTAACTCATCCATGCGTTGGACAAACTTAAATTCCAACCCTTCTTTGACGTGATCTGCCAGTTCCTCTAAGTCCTTTTCGTTCTTCTGGGGCAGGATGATAGTCTTGATGCCCGCCCTCTTACCCGCCAAGATCTTCTCTTTGATCCCGCCGACGGGAAGGATCATTCCCCGCAAGGTAATCTCTCCGGTCATGGCCACGTCGCTACGTACAGGTCTGTTGGTTAGTAGCGATGTGAGGGCTATAAACATGGCGACCCCTGCCGAAGGTCCATCTTTAGGAATGGCACCAGAGGGGACGTAGATATGGATATCGTGTTTTC
>CAYQOD010000282.1:0-2521 GCA_964419065.1 uncultured Thermodesulfobacteriota bacterium
TGGGGTTGGTGGGATATCCCAACGTGGGTAAATCGACCCTCCTGCAGAGGGTATCCGCTGCTCGTCCCAAGGTAGCCGATTATCCCTTTACCACCCTCATACCCCATCTGGGGGTGGTCTCCTACGGTGAATTTAAGAGCTTTGTCATGGCCGACATCCCCGGACTCATCGCCGGGTCCCATAAGGGAGCGGGACTGGGAAGCAGGTTTTTGCGCCATATCGAGAGGACCCATCTCCTCGTCCACCTCGTGGACATCTCGGACGATCCACACGGGGACCCGTGGCATCACTATGAAAAGATCAACACGGAACTGGGGAGATTTCATCCCTCCCTCCTTGAGAAGCCTCAGCTGGTCGTTTTGAACAAAATAGATCTCCCGGCAGTGCGGGAGAGGATACCCCAGATGAGGGAGTCCTTCCGTGAGAGAGGGGTGGAACTCCTCTCTATCTCCGCCCTCACTGGAGAAGGGGTGGACGATCTGATGCAGGAAATAGGCCGTCGATGGGAAGGGCCCAGGGGAGATGCCCATGGATGAGCGGGAGTTGCATAAGGAAATCATGCGGGGTGCACGCCGTTCGGTGATAAAGCTGGGCAGCAGCCTCCTCGTCCCCTTCAGGTTCCGGTCCAAACAAGGACTTTATCTCCTGGTTCACTCGTAGGGGGTGGAGGACCTTACCACCACGTTCATCATCTATGGCGATGGACAGATCAGGACTTCCTAAGGAGAGGATAGGGCTCTTTGGTGGGACCTTTGATCCCATACACCTGGGGCACCTCCGGTGTGCCCAGGAGGTAGGGGAGGCCTTCCATCTCAGCCAGGTGATCTTCATCCTGGCTGCCACCCCCCCCCATAAGGAGGACCGCCCCATCATCTCCACGAAACACCGCTGGAATATGGTCAAAGTAGCCATCGCCGACAACCCTGCCTTCATCTCCTCCGATGTGGAGATACGGCGGGAGGGGAAGTCCTATTCTATCGAGACTATCTCGTACTACCATCGGAATCTGAGGGAGGGGGAGAGGCTCTTCTTCATCCTCGGAGCTGACTCCTTCTGTGAGATGGAGACCTGGAAGGATTACCCGCAACTGTTCACCTTATGTGATTTTATCGTGATCTCCCGGCCACACTTCGATCCTATGCAGGCACGGGTGCTCCGATCTGAGGGATTTCAGCGAGAAGGTGGCGAAGACCGCTTTCTCCACCCTTCGGGCCACTCCCTCTACCTGCACGAGGTGACCCCTATCGGCATCTCCTCCACTGAGATCAGGAGGGCCATCAAAGATGGAAGGTCCATCACGTACCTCGTCCCCAAAGAGGTGGAGGAATACATACTGAAACAGGGGCTCTATCAAGGCTGAAATATACCCCTTGAGCATGGATAGGAATGTGGGGTAGGATGAAAGACCGGTTTGTGGGCATGATCGGGATACACGTGATGAGGCTGGTACAGTGGGCTGAGAATAGCCGTGATCTTCGAGAGATGGTATTTTCAAGAGCGTCGGTGAGCGTAAGGGCCTTGGGAGTTTATGGAGGGCGACGGTGAGTACCGGGCTAGAGACATTGATCGAGAGGGTTGCTAAGGATATCGTACGATCCCGAAGGACCATCGCCTTGACCGGCGCCGGGATCTCGGTGGAGAGTGGCATCCCTGATTTTCGCAGTGCAGGAGGACTGTGGAGCAAATATGACCCTGAGGAGTATGCCCACATCAGCGCCTTTCGGGCCAATCCAGAAAAGGTTTGGCAGATGTTAAAGGAGATGATGGAGTTGGTCTTGGGGGCCGAGCCCAATCCAGCCCATAGTGCGTTGGCGGAATTGGAGCAGATGGGGCTTTTGAATGCCGTGATCACCCAGAACGTGGATGGACTCCACCAGAGGGCGGGGAGCAAGGAGGTCATTGAATTTCACGGCTCCAATGAATGGTTGATCTGTCTGGGATGCGGGTCTCGACGGGAAGCTGCCTCATTATCCCTAGACAACATCCCCCCCCGATGCGAGAAGTGCAGCTCGATACTGAAGCCGGATGTCGTCTTCTTCGGCGAGCCCATCCCCTGGGAGGCCCAGACCCGGGCCTTTGAGGAGGCGGGTGTGTGCGAACTGGTCTTGGTCATCGGGACATCGGCAGTGGTCTACCCGGCTGCGGGGATACCCATGGTGGCGAAAAAGGGCGGGGCAAGGGTTGTCGAGATAAACAGGGAACCTACGCCCCTGACCGGATCGGTATCCCACTATCTCATCCAGGGCCCTGCCGGCGAGATACTGCCCAAGATCGTGGATGAGATAAAAAGAAAAGTAGTATGATGATATCAAACTCACCATAACCTTGAGAGATCACGAAAGATGAGGATTTAAGGGCATTATCCTCATTTGCAATTCTCTATATAATGTTGCAAGGAACTCGTGAGAGTGATATAAAATAGCGTTACCCTGAAAATCATAGACGGACAAGGGCTGCTTAGATAACGCTAAGTCCTTCGATTCAGAAATTCAATAACGAATTTATTCACTCAGGACTTAGT
>CAYQOD010000283.1:0-2436 GCA_964419065.1 uncultured Thermodesulfobacteriota bacterium
GGTAGACGTATTCTCTCAGTAACCGACCATAACGGTTACCGTCACCTTTGAGAAAGGGAGATGGCTTCTTTCCTCTCTTGAACCGTACGAGGGGTGATAATAAGGAGGTATGCGATGAAGCAGATCATCGTAGGGACGGCCGGTCATATCGATCACGGGAAGACGGCCCTGGTGAAGGCCCTCACCGGAATAGACACCGATAGACTGAAGGAGGAAAAGGAGCGCGGAATTACCATAGAGTTGGGATTCGCCTACCTCAATCTGCCCAGTGGAGGGCGGATTGGGATCGTGGATGTGCCTGGACATGAGCGATTTGTCAAACACATGGTGGCCGGGGCAGGGGGGATAGACCTCGTGGTCCTCATCATCGCGGCCGACGAGGGGGGCATGCCCCAGACCAGGGAACACCTGGACATCTGCACCCTGTTGGGGGTCAAGAGGGGATTGGTGGTCTTGACCAAGATCGATCTGGTGGACCAAGAGCTCAGAGAGCTGGCCATGGAAGATATACGGGACTTCACAGAGGGGACCTTCCTCGAAGGATCCCCCATCATCCCCGTCTCAGCGGTCACCGGCGAAGGGATCAACGAACTCATCGTGGCCCTCGATAAACTGGTCGAGCAGGTCGATGAGCGTTCTCCGGATGGCCTCTTCCGTCTGCCCATCGACAGGGTCTTCACCATCAAGGGGTTCGGTACGGTGGTTACCGGAACTCTCGTCTCTGGTACGGTGATCACCGGGGAGACCGTCGAGATCCTACCTCGAGGGCTCACGGCAAAGGTCAGGGGACTTCAGGTCCACAATGAGAAGACCAACCAGGCTGCGGCGGGACAGAGGACCGCTGTCAACCTGCAGGGGATAGAGAAGTCGTCGGTCCAGCGAGGTGAAGTGCTCCTCCACCCGGACACGGTGGAACCCACGCGCCTTCTCGATGCAGAGATCATACACCTATCCCACGCCTCCTCCCCCCTGAAAAATGGGACTACGCTCCGCTTCCACACAGGGACATCCCTCCAGATGGCCACTGTCATCCTGCTCGGCATCAATGAGCTGAAACCCGGTGACCGGGGATACGCCCAAATACGGCTTGAGGACCCCGTAGTGGTTCTCCCCAACGATCGCTTCGTGCTGCGCGGATCCTCCCGCATCCAGACCATCGGTGGTGGCGTGGTCTTAGACGCCCATCCCCACAGACACAGGAGGTTTAAGGATGGAATCATCTCCCAACTGGAACAACTGAAGAGGGGAGATCTCTCCTTTGCCCTGGGCTTTCACATCAAGAGGGAAGGCATCAAGGGGGTGGAGGTGAAAAAGCTCGCCGGGTACACCAACATCCTTCCTGCTACCCTGTCTACTGTACTGGGAGAACTCCTCTCCCATCGTACGGTGATCAAATTCGACAGGGAGGCCGAGAGGGTCATCGATGGGGAACTCTATGGTCATCTTAAACATGAGATGATAATGGCCCTGGAGCAGTACCATGCCCACCATCCCCTCAAACCCGGTATCCCCAAGGAGGAACTCAAGTCCAAACTCCCCCCGGATGCCGACGGAAAGCTCTTTAATGCCCTGCTGTCAGACCTTACGGAAGAAAAGACCGTGGTCCAGGAGAAGGATAAATTAAGACTCTCTGGACATCAGATCGCCCTCCGGGGAGAGCAGCGGGAGCTGGAAGAAAAGATCGAGGGGATCATGCATCGGAGTGGCCTCACCCCCCCTTCGGTGAAGGAGTTGATCGAGCAAGTCGACACCGATGAAAAAGCGGTCAAAGAAATCCTCTCACTGCTCGCCGATCAGGGCACGCTGGTCAAGTTAAAAGAAGGACTCTACTTCCACCGAGACCCGTTGAATGACCTCAAAGATCGGTTGATCTCCTTCCTCAGGGAGCGGGAAAAGATATCTACACAAGACTTTAAATCGCTCACAGGCGTCTCCCGGAAATACACCATCGCCCTCGCAGAGTACTTCGACGCCAACAAGGTCACCATTCGCGTGGGCGATGAGAGGATTCTCAGGGGAGATGGAATGGTATAAGAAGACGGGACCTCAGAACCCCTCAGGTGGAGTATGAGGCGTTTATCCTAACGTAATCGTATGAGAGATCGGTGGTGAGAACTGAGGTCTGAGAAGTCCCCTGATGGAGGTCGATGATCACGGCGAACTCCTCCCTTTGTAACACCTCCCATACCCTCTCCTCGTCGGTACCTTTGGCTTGACCCCCCCCCTCTACTACCAAGACATCATCAAAGGAGATATCTACCTTCTGAGGATCGAAGGGAATCCCCGCACCCCCCAGGGCCGCCATGATCCTCCCCCAGTTGGGGTCTTGACCGAAAAAGGCGGTCTTCACCAAAGGAGAGCGGGCTACCCTAAAGGCCATCCTCTCGGCCTCCCTGCTGCTCTTGGCCCCCCGCACGACGATCTCCACCACCTTCG
>CAYQOD010000284.1:0-2408 GCA_964419065.1 uncultured Thermodesulfobacteriota bacterium
CGCTGCTTCAAACCAAGCCGGTGTATGGCGGCAATGCTATGGCGGTCTGGGCCGCGAAAGATCACCTGCCGCAGGTCGTTGTGATGAGACCGCGGGTAATAGCCCCTGCTGAGCCCGATGCCTCTCGAAAAGGCGACGTTGTGCCGCTCAACGTCACCGTAGGTGATGAGGCGATGAAGGGCAAGCTCGTGGAGACGGTGAAAGAAGAGATTACGGGGATAAAGCTCGAGGAGGCCGAGGTCCTTGTTGCTGGAGGTGGAGGGATCGGCGGCAGCGAGGGGTTCAAACTTTTAGAAGAGTTGGCGCAGGTCCTCGGAGGGACGATAGCAACGAGTAGGGTCCCCACTGACGAGGGATGGATGCCGTCGAGTCTGGAAGTCGGACAGACCGCCCATATGGTGAGCCCCAAACTCTATATCGCCGTGGGCATCTCAGGTGCCCTGCAGCACCTTGCTGGATGCTCAGGCTCGAAATATATTGTCGCCATTAATAAGGACCCCGAAGCTCATATATTCAAAGAGGCCGACTTCGGGGTAGTCAGCGATTATAGGGAGATCCTACCACCACTCATTGAGAAATGTAAGGCATTACTCGTATAACAACAATGGCAAACGTATTGTGTTCCCCGTAGAGGAGAAGCATATGGATCAGAGGACAAAGCTTTATCCTACAGCAATCAATCCCTTGCTCACGAAACCAACGCGCCCGTTGCCGAAAGAGGTGGCGGTGGTGGGTGCAGGGACGATCGGTCCAGACATCGGTTATTACCTGAAGAGCGCCCTGCCGGATCTACGGCTTATCTTGGTCGATATTGTAGAGGAAGCCTTAAAACGGGCAGAGATCCGCTTTCAAGGGTACACACAAAAGGCGGTCGAGAGGCGAAAAATGAAAGAGGAGCAGGTCGAAAAGATCCTCGGCAATATCGTCTATACGACTGACTACTCCGAGGTCAAGAATGTCGATCTGGTGATTGAGGCCGCGACCGAGAACATCCCCCTCAAGCAGAAGATATTCGCTCAGATAGAAGCGCTCGTGAGTGATGATACCATCATTACTTCAAATACGAGTTCGATCCCTGCTGATCGAATATTCTCGAAGATGAAGAAGCCACAACGGGCAACTGTCACCCACTTCTTTGCGCCTGCGTGGCGAAGCCTCCCGGTCGAGGTCATCACCTGGGAGAAGGTCCGCCAAGAGGTCGTCGAGTACCTCTCGTGGATGTTTGCCGCCACGGGAAAGGCACCGATCGTCACTGCGAACGTCATCTGTTTCATGCTGGATCGGATCTTCGACAACTGGTGCAACGACGCAGGATATCTCCTGGATGTCGCATCTGCCGCCGAGATTGACCACGTCGCTGAAGAATTTGTCGCTGCAGGACCCTTCTACGTCCTGAACCTGGCGAACGGCAACCCCATTGTTATCGAGACCAACACGCTCCAGATGGAAGAGGGGGAGCACTACCGACCAGCACCGATCTTTCGATCAGTAAAGGAATGGCAGACGGTTCGACCGGGCACGAAGGTAGAGGTGTCAGAGGACGCACGCACTATCGTTCGCGACCGTCTCTTGGGAATCCTCTTTTCCCAGTCTCTTGATATCACCGATCGAGAAATCGGTACCCTCGAAGACCTCAACTTCGGGTGCCAGGTGGCATTGGGCTTCCGCAAGGGACCGATGGAGATCATGGAAAAATTGGGTGAAAAAGAAGTCAACCGGATTATGAAAAAATTCGAGGTTGAAAGGCCCGGATTCCCCAAACCACAAAAACCGTACGCTGACTACCAGCACTACAAACGGTTTATCCTCGTAGACGATATCGACGGGGTCAAAATCATCACCATCCGCCGTCCCCAGGCGATGAACGCCATCAGCGACGACGTAAATAATGAGATCCTCAACGTCCTCAAACAGTATGCGGATGACCCTGGGACCACGGGCTTTGTGATCACCGGATATGGCCTTGCGGCCTTCTCAGCCGGGGCAGATATCGGCAAATTCCCCCAGATGCTTGGCGATAAGGAGGCATCAGCCCAATATGCCCGTGATTGCGCGAAGCTCCAACTCTTTATGGATCAGATGGATAAGCCCGTTGTTGCCGCTCTCAATGGCGTTGCCATGGGTGGTGGCCTCGAGGTGGCGCTGCGCTGCCACAGTATGATCGCTGTGAAGAATGCCCGGCTCCAATTCCCAGAGATCACCCTGGGGATCTCACCCGGCATCGGCGGATGTATCGTCCCCTATCGCAAATGGCCCCAGGGGGCAGGGGTCTTTCACGAAATGCTCTGTTTAGCGAAGCCGATCAGTGCTCAAGAGGCGGCTGATATCGGGATGGTGAGCGCAGTGGTGGATAGTTACTACGAGGCAATCCACGCAGCAGTAAAAGAGGTGAATGATCTTCAGGGCAA
>CAYQOD010000285.1:0-2407 GCA_964419065.1 uncultured Thermodesulfobacteriota bacterium
GGGTGTACCCGCTGGGGATGATACCGTCTCGGGATGACTCGAGAGACGATCCCTGCTAATTCCCCTGTGGTCTCGATACGCCCCTGCCGCCTCTCTTCTCCGATGGCCCTGGCTATCCTCGTGGCCCACCTCTCTTCGCCGTATCTCCTTAAGATCTCCTCTATATCCCCCAGGGGAAAGTGGTTTACGATGGACGAAGCCGTCAGTTCCCTCCCTCTGTCCATCCTCATGTCCAGAGGGCCATCCTTTTGAATGCTGAAACCCCGCCCCTCCTCATGGAAGTGAAAGGTGGATACACCTAAGTCGAAGAGGAGGCCATCTACCCTCTCTATCCCCAAACCGTTCAGGATTTGCGGAAGATGGACAAAGTCATCGTTGACGAGGGTCACCCTTCCAGGGTACCCCGCCACCCTCTCCCTCGCCCTCTCGATGATCTCTCCATCCCAATCGATCCCGATGACCCTACTCTGCTGAGAAGCCCGCAAGATCTCCAGGGTGTGTCCCCCTTCACCCGCGGTGGCATCAACGAATGTCCCTCCCCTGGAGCATTGCAGGTATTCTATCACCTCCTCTCTCAAGACGGGGGTATGGAGATATTCCCTTAAAGCCCCATCCACTCAGCTATGCTCTCGCTGATCTCATTGAAGGTCTCTTGGTATCGTTCCACCTCTTCCTCCCAAACACCCTTGTCCCATATCTCAAAACCCTTCATCACCCCTACGAAGACGATCTCCTTTTGTAAGTGGGCATGCTCGCGAAATTGGGAGGGGATGAGGATACGTCCATGGTCATCGATAGCACACTCCATGGCACCAGAGTAGAAATAGCGCAGGAAGAACTTCACCTCTTTTTTGAGCAGGGAGAGGTTCTTCATCTTCTCCTCGAAGACCTGCCATTCCAAGAGGGGGTAGGCGACGAGACAGCTGTCAAAAATGGTGATGATCAGTTGGTCGCTGTCATACTCACGCCGCAAGACTTCCCTGAACTTGGCGGGGATGCTCGCCCTCCCCTTCTCGTCGATACTGTACTCAAACCTACCTCGAAACACAGATATACTCCACTTTATCCCACTTCATCCCACACAAATTATATATAAGGGGGCGCCTTTGTCAAGCAAAATCTTTATTTTTTTAAAAAAATTTGGTTTCAAAGAGAGGGGATTGTACAGTAATTTGTACTATAAAGATATTAAAATTGGTTCAGCAGGGTTATTAAGGGGTCTCTTCTTTCTCTCTCTTCTTTCCGACGATCTTCGCCACCCAGATACTGACCTCATAGAGGAACAAGAGGGGGCCGGCCATCATGAGCTGCGTAACGACGTCTGGTGGGGTTAAGATAGCGGCAACAATAAAGATGGCCACGATCACATACCTCCTGTTGCGGGAAAGCATCCGGGCATCAATCACCCCGAGCTTGGCGAGAAAGGCGATGAAGAGGGGAAGTTCAAAGGTGAGACCGAAGGCAAGCAAGAGCATGGAGCAGAGGGAGAAATATTCCTTGAGCTTTGGCGCCGGTTTGATGAAGTCCGTGGCAAAGCTGAGGAAGAACTTGAAACCGAAGGGGAAGACGATGAAGTAGCCGAAGCCTGCGCCGCCGATGAAGAGGACGGTAGAGAAGAAAACGAAAGGTATCACGTATCGTTTTTCATGACTGTAGAGTGCCGGGGCGACAAAGAGCCAGATCTGGTAGAGGACCACGGGAGAGGCCACAAATATCCCTGCCAGGAGGGCGGTCTTTAGATACGTGAAGAAGGCCTCCGGGAGGCTGGTGAAGATCATGCTGGATCCAGAAGGGAGGGTCCTCTGGAGGGGGATCATCAAGAGCTGGAAGATCTCCTTGGAGAAGATGTAACAGATGACGAAGCCTATCCCCACGGCGATCAGGGAGATGATGAGCCTCCTGCGAAGCTCCTCGAGGTGTTCTATGAAGGTCTGCTTCTGTTCCTGCATCAGCGCCTACGTCGCTGATCCTTCTTGGATTTCTCCCCCTTGTCCTCCCCGTGTTCGCCTGAGAGTTGTTTCTCAAGGACCTTTTTCAAATCCTCTTTGTCAGGGATTTCTTCCCTCAGGGGCTCGATCTCTTCAGTGATGGTCTCCTTTAGATCATCGGTGGCCTTGCGGAGTTCACCCATGGTCTTGCCCAAGGACCTGGCGAGTTGGGGGAGTTTTTTCGGACCGATCAGTATCAGGGCAAGACCCAAAATGATCAACAACTCTGGCATACCGATACCAAACATCTCGTCTTCCCTCAGTAGGGGATTTGAAACGATAGTAGCACATATCTTCTCCTTACACAACGGGAAAGACTGGCGGCCATCTATAGCGCCAAGGAATGCCCTTAGGGAACATTGGGGATGTTCAGTAGATTTTGTTAAGCTAGCCAACCATGTCCCTGATCCGTCCCACGA
>CAYQOD010000286.1:0-2401 GCA_964419065.1 uncultured Thermodesulfobacteriota bacterium
CCCTCTCAAAGAGAAAATTCCTCTTTGGGGAGATTGAGGGGTGTAACCCCTCAACGGGAGGCTGATAGCGACACTAAGCATTTTCATGGTTCGTGGGTGACGGAGCCATCATGGAGGATTGCTCTGTATGCAACGGTGCCCTCGGTATGTTTTTATGTGAAGCTTTTTCTTGACTTTTCTCCATTCTGCTTCTTTAATGGCACACGAGGATCCAGCGAGGCATATGTTTAAGGCGATATTTTGGGATAACGATGGGGTACTGGTGAACACGGAACGTCTCTATTTCCGTGCCACAAAGCACGTTCTGAGCAGGGTCGGGGTAGAGCTTACTGAGGAGCTCTACCGTCAGCTCTTTTTGACCGAGTCGTTGGGTGCATGGCACTTGGCCGAGCGGAACGGGGTTTGTTCGGACGACATAGAAATCCTTCGAGCGGAGCGGAACGGACTATACAGTGATATGCTCAGCAACAACAATCTCGCTATCGAAGGGGTAGAAGATATCCTTCGAAGGCTCAGGCCGTTTTACACCATGGCTGTTGTGACCAGTTCGCGGAAAGAACACTTTGACCTCATACACCGGTCCACCAACTTTCTTCGCTACTTTGATTTTGTCATCACCAGCGAGGATTATACCCTATCCAAACCGAACCCCGAACCGTATCTCCGTGCACTACAAAAGTCAGGTGTCGGGACACAGGAGGCTCTCGTTATCGAGGATTCAGAGAGAGGATTGAGGGCTGCCAAACGCGCCGGTCTCATATGCTGGGTCATTCCGACCGCGTTGACGGAGAAAGGGGATTTCTCGACGGCGGATAGGGTGTTGAGCAATCTTAGGGAGGTAGCTTCACTTCTCGTGGGAATATAGAGTGGACCTATATGCTCACCGGGTAGTCGATCCTCAGATGTTGTGGTAATTCATCGCACATGTAGTCGGCCGCGGTGAGATTGAGCCTCAAGGACAACGGAGGAGCCATGGAATTCTTCAAATATCATGCGCTCGGGAATGATTATATCGTATTAGATCCCTCCAGCGCCGTAAGCAGATTGTCCCCATCCCAGATTCGACTCATCTGTCATCGCAATTATGGGATCGGTTCTGATGGTATTCTTCTTGGCCCTTTTGAGACTTCAGAATGTGACTTTGCCGTGCGCATTTTCAACCCCGACGGGGGCGAAGCGGAAAAGAGTGGCAATGGTCTGCGCATCTTTTCCCGATATCTCTGGGATATGGGGCTGGTTCGGGAGGAGCAGTTCACGATCCTGACGGCCGGGGGCGAGGTTCGGTGCCAGGTCCACGAGGAGGGGAGGGCGGTTACGGTTGAGATGGGGCGAGTCAGTTTTGAGAGCAGCGACATACCCGTTGCGGGACCACCTCGAGAGGTCATTAACGAAACGATCATTGTCGATGGGCAAGGGCTCCGTTTCTGTGCCGCCACCATTGGAAATCCACACTGCGTCGTTCTGCGCGATGAGGTCTCAGCAGAGGAGGCCCGACGATGGGGCCCCCTTATCGAGAGAGATTCCCGCTTTCCCAATCGAACGAACGTCCAGTTCATGAAGCTCATTGATCGTGCAAACATACAGATCGAGATCTGGGAACGCGGGGCAGGGTACACGTTAGCCTCGGGCAGCAGCAGCAGTGCAGCAGCTGCCGTTGCCCACCGGCTAGGGTTGTGCGACGCTCAGATAATCGTCCACATGCCCGGAGGTAAGATCGAGATCGATGTCTCAGACGATTTCTCCATCGTCATGACCGGACCGGTTACCAAGGTCGCCCACGGGACCATATCATCAGAAATGTTCAGCGAGGCCTTATAATAGGGCGTTATAGTGGGCGCGGCTCATAAAATGATGGGTTGGGTGCTCATTTTTAGGTTGAATATTATGGTAAGTTTTGGCTATTATTAATTAAATCATCCAGACATGACACGGTGGGCGGTAAAGGCGATACGGCATGAATGAGATGGCAGTAGTTCTTGATTTCGGTTCCCAGTATGCCCAGCTTATCGCCAGGCGGATACGGGAGCTTGGGGTATATTGTGAGATAGTAAGCCACGATATCTCGAGGGATGAACTCGTGAGGCTCGCCCCCGTAGCCCTGGTGCTTTCGGGTGGTCCATCCTCTGTCCTTGAGCCCGGGCACCCTGTGATGGATCCGGCGATAGTAGATCTCGACATCCCCATGCTCGGCATATGCTACGGGATGCAGTTATTAGCTCAGATATTGGGTGGTAGGGTTGAAAGGGGGAAGAGCGGTGAGTATGGACCTGCAACGGTTGAGGTTATCGACTCTACGGGTATCTTCAAAGAATTGGGTTCCGTCCTCGATGCCTGGATGAGCCATGGTGATCATGTGATAGTGGCGCCTGAGGGGTTTGGCATCTTGGCACGGACACCTCCC
>CAYQOD010000287.1:0-2382 GCA_964419065.1 uncultured Thermodesulfobacteriota bacterium
ATCTGGTCCGGCCAGGGCACGTCTTCCCCCTGCGGGCTCGTAAAGGAGGCGTACTGGTGCGCACCGGCCAGACCGAGGGATCGGTGGATCTGGCGCGCCTAGCCGATCTCAAGCCGGCGGGGGTGATCTGTGAGATCATGAACGAAGACGGCACCATGGCCAGGATGCCCGACCTGGAGGTATTTGCTAAACAGCATGAGCTGAAGATTGTGACCGTCGCCGATCTGATCAAGTATCGACTGCACAAAGAGTCCCTGGTTCGACGAGTGGCCACCGTCACCCTCCCCACCGAGCATGGAGGAGAGTTTACCGGGATCCTCTATGAAAACGACGTGGACGACCACCATCACCTCGCCCTCGTGAAGGGAGAGATCGAACCCGAGGATGAGGTCCTGGTACGGGTTCACTCCGAATGCCTGACCGGCGATGTCTTCGGCTCGCTGCGCTGTGACTGTGGCGAGCAGTTGCACGCCGCTATGAGGATGATCGACCACGAGGGCAAGGGGGTCCTGCTCTACATGCGCCAGGAGGGACGGGGAATCGGCTTGGCCAATAAGTTCAAGGCCTACTGCCTCCAAGAGCACGGCAAGGATACGGTGGAGGCCAATGAGGAGCTGGGGTTCAAGGCGGACCTCCGGGATTACGGGATCGGGGCCCAGGTCTTGGCAGATCTAGGGTTGCACAAGATCCGCCTCATGACCAACAATCCCAAGAAGATCATTGGCTTGGAGGGGTACGGCATTGAGGTGGTGGAGAGGGTGTCCATCGAGGCCAACCCCCGCCGCGAGAATATCAGTTACCTGAAGACCAAGCAGAAAAAGATGGGTCATGTCTTGAAGATAGAAGGAGTGTAATATGGCGAAGATCGTAGAGGGCCGATTGACGGCAGAGGACCTGCGCTTTGGGATTGTGGTGAGCCGTTTTAACACCTTCATCACCGAGCGGTTGTTAGAGGGGACCTTGGATGCCCTCAGGAGGAACGGGGCTAAAGAGAACGATATCGAGATCGTTCGGACCCCCGGTTCCTTTGAGATACCCTCGGTGGTCAAGCAGCTAACGGAAAAAAAGGGCTATGATGCCATCATCTGTTTGGGAGCGGTGATCAGAGGTGCGACGCCTCATTTCAACTATATCAGTGCCGAGGTGACCAAGGGTATCGCGCAGCTGGCCCTTCAGAGTCCCATCCCCATCGCCCTCGGTGTGATCACGGCCGATACCATCGAACAGGCCATCGAGCGTGCCGGCGCCAAGGCGGGTAACAAAGGGTGGGATGCGGCCCTGTCGGCTATCGAGATGGCGAACCTCTATCGGGAGTTGGGTGTTACCAAAAAGTAATCTGCACGGTCTGATATGGATGGGCAGTGGGAAAACGGCGCCAATCGAGAGAGCTTGCCCTGCAGATACTCTACCAGATGGAGGTCAATCCCGGTGATCCCCACGAGACCCTGGAGCTGTTTTGGAAGGAATTTTCACCCCCTGAAGACGTGAGGGGGTATGCTGCGACGATCATCGGGGGGGTACATCGACACCAGGAGGAGATCGATCGATTGATCGAACAGTACTCAGAGCACTGGAAACTGCACCGGATGGACTGGGTGGACCGGAACCTCTTACGGATAGGGGTATTTGAGCTCATCTACTGCAACGACATACCACCCAAGGTGGCCCTGAACGAGGCCGTCGATCTCGGTAAAAAATTTGGTTCCGAGGACTCAGGGGCGTTTATCAACGGCATCCTGGACAGGATCAGCAAGATCAAGGAGAAAAATTAACTACCCGCAGCAAAAGGAGAGGACCATGATCAATAAAGAGATGGTTGCCCTGAATCTCGGAGGACAAACCCCATGATAATCCCTAAATTTTGATATAATTAAAAAAAGTTTGCAATTATTAAAAAAATGTGCTAGTGTAGAGTTTATGGAGGATAGAAATCCATGGTGAAAAAGGTGGACAAAATCTGGATGGATGGCGAGCTCATCAGGTGGGATGACGCCAAGGTACATGTCCTCACCCATACCCTCCACTACGGCATGGGGGCCTTTGAGGGCATTCGGTGTTACAAGTGTCACGACGGCCGCTCCGGCGTCTTCCGACTCAAGGAGCACATCGATCGGCTCTTCGACTCGGCCCTGATCGGCGAGATGGAAATCCCCTTTTCCCCTGAGGAAATCATGGAGGCATGCAAGGAGACCCTGCGGGTCAATAATCTTGCCGAGGGATACATCCGACCCATCGTCTTTATCGGAGATGGGGCCATGGGGGTCCATCCTCAGGACAACCCCATCAGGGTGACCATCGTAACCTGGGAGTGGGGGGCCTATCTCGGTGAAGGAGCCCTCCAGCGAGGCACGAGGGTCAAGACCTCTTCCTATACCCGTCACC
>CAYQOD010000288.1:0-2378 GCA_964419065.1 uncultured Thermodesulfobacteriota bacterium
ATCTCCTTCTGTGCGGTTTTTATCTTCGGCTTCGGGCTCATGTTCGAACTTCCCCGTCTCCTCTACGGTCCTTTCAAAATAGGGGGGCATCGACATCTCCGTCTCTGAGAAGTACTCATACACTACCCTGCTACAGCTATCCCTGGAGGCGAATTTCCCCGTGATCTCTTCCACCGCGATATTTCTATATGCTAAATCCTGCAGATTCCCCTCATGGTGATCAAACCAGAGGCCGCAGCGCAAAGGATATGGCAGGTCGCACACGATGTCCCTTTCAGAAAAGGAGATATCTCCCTTGATAACGGTGTTGGGCCCGACAAATAGGAACTCCGTGATCCGAAAGATATACGAACAGATAGCCGCACTCACCACACCATCCATGTCGTTATGGGTGATGATCCTCTCGTACATTGCGTTCCTGCAGCGCTCCACCCCTACACAAGCCTCCCCTATCTGCGAAACTGTAATACCCCCCCTGCCCTATTATGATATGATCCAGCACACCGATGCCGAGCAACTTGCCTCCCTCCATCAACCGACGTGTGATCTCCTCATCCTCTTGACTGGGGGTGGAATCACCGCTCGGGTGATTATGCACCAAGATCAGCGAAGCAGCAGACTCCTTGATGGCAGGGGTGAAGACTTCCCGTGGATGGACCAAGGAGCTGGTCAAGGTCCCCTCTGAGACCCTCACCTCTCTGATAGCCCTGTTTTTACTATCCAACAGGAGGATGAAGAAACACTCCTTCTTCTTATCGTTCAGACGCTGATGAAAATGGTCGAAGACATCCTTACTACAATGAAAGGGCTTCCCCCGGGGGAATTTCTCCGTGGCATATCTCCTGGAGATCTCCATCACTGCCCTGACAGCTGCTGCCTTGGCCGGTCCTATCCCCTTGAGCTCACACAACTCATTGGTCGCCACTGTAGCAAGAGTGCGAAAATTCTTGAATTTTCTTATGAGGTAACGGGCATGATCGAGGGCGGTTCTGCCGCTGGTACCATCCCCTGTCCTGAGCACTATGGCTATTAACTCTGCGTCAGAAAGGGATTCTGGGCCCTGCTCCAGGAGTTTCTCTCTGGGACGATCACCCTCCGGCCACTCCTTAATAGGATAAGAACCCCTTCCATTCTTCATAAGCAACCATCATCCTAATCTTTATTGCCCATGATCAAACCATGAACTGATACACGGCCTCACGCGGATTTCCCCCTTGATAGAGGACTCGATAGATCTGTTCCACGATGGGGAGTTCCAACTGGAACTCTCTCCCTACATTGTATGCAACCTTGGTTGCCCTGATCCCCTCAATCACCTGCCCTATCTCTCTTTGAGCCTCCTCTGTTGAGAGCCCCCTCCCTATCTTTTCTCCGAACCTCCGATTGCGGCTATGTTCACTGGTACACGTGACGATGAGGTCTCCCAGCCCCGAGAGCCCCATAAAGGTAAGGGGGTGGGCACCGAGGACACTTCCCAGCATTGAAAGCTCCTCTAAACTCTTGGTGATAATAGAAGACTTGGTATTCACGCCCATTTTCAGTCCATCGCAGATCCCTGCCCCTATGGCGAAGACGTTCTTGAACACCCCTCCCAATTCCACCCCTGCCAAATCCTCATTGACATAGAGCTTAAAGAAGTGAGTTTCCAAAATCTCCTTGGCCTTGTGGGCATGGGCAGGCTCTTTGGAAGAGATCTCCACCGCCGTGGGAAGCTTACGAACCAACTCTGAGGCGATGGATGGTCCTGAGACAGCAATAATCCCATTGTTCATCTCGAGAGGAAGTTCACTCTCGATGACCTGGGACATCCGAAGCCCTGTCTCCACCTCCATCCCCTTGGCAAAGTCGACGATGATGACCCCTGGGGAGAGGTGCGGGGCCATATGTCGAGCTACCTCCCGCACGGCATGCGATGGAATCGCCAAGGCAACGACCTCAGCGCCTTCTAAGACCTCGGCCATCTCCAGGGAGATATCGATCTCGGGGGGGATGTAGTGTCCGGGTAGATATCTGGGGTTCTCCCGACCTTCTACGATTGCCTCGGCCACATCCTCCTCGACGGTCCAGAGGATAACACGGTGGCCCTGTTCCTTCATCATAAAGGCCAAGGTCGTTCCCAAATTACCCGCCCCTAAGATGGCTATCTTACATCTGTCCATCTGCTCCCCCTTCAGCGACCTCTTAGCTTATCAAAATTGATAGTATAAATCAAACGGAGCAAGCTATGCGGGTATCCGGTCATGACCTTTAGCGTCACATGAGATTGCAGTATTTTTTCATGATCAATTGGGGGCAAACACACCTTTGGGGGAGGATAAAAGGTAAAGATCGGAAGAGCAACGTCTGAACTCCAGTCACATCACGATCTCGTATGCCGT
>CAYQOD010000289.1:0-2335 GCA_964419065.1 uncultured Thermodesulfobacteriota bacterium
GTATGAGGAAGGAAAGACCGGTCTCGCGCCAAAATTCTGCGCATAATTTCTTCCGCAGATACTCCGGGGATATACTATGATCTATCACACTCCTGTTGGGGTGCGGGGAATCGATCTCCAAATGGGCCCCGATCGCCTTGGGGTTCAACTCCTTGGCCCGTTGAAAGTTTCTATCGGCATCCTGCATGACGAGCATCGATTTTTGTGAGAGGGCCTTGCTCAAATTGAAGTAATAGATGCCATTGGAGGGATTTACCTCGATGGCCCGTTGGTATAACGCGATCGCCTTTTCTGGTTCGCCCAGGGCCACATAGAGATTTCCGAGGTTGGAGATGAGATCAGCATCTGAGGGATTGAGATCCATGCCCTTGTGGTAATATTCTTTCGCCTCCGTGTAATTTCCCTCCTTCTTAAAGGCCAGGGCCAAGGCGAGCAGGGCATCGCGATCGCGGGGATGTCCCTGGGTCCAGAGTTGAAGTCTCTCCAAGACCTGAGACTCCCGCTCCCCATAGGTGGCCTCGTAGATGTCAAAGACTGTCTGCGCCCGAGGACCCTCCATGAAACGAAAGAGGGCCTTTCCGATAGGGGGTAGATAGGTGATGAGGAAGAAGGAGAGGATCACAACTCCCCTTTCACCCTTGGTGAGATACCCCCAGAGGATGAGGCACCAGAAGAGCCCACACCATATGACATTGAGCTGCAAGAGCAAGGGAATGAAGAAGAGCACGATCCTCCCCCCCCCTTTTAACATCTCTCTTACATCTCCTTTTGACTCCTCCCTCAACGCACGGATATATATCGGCATGCGTTTCAATAAAACCAGCAGACAAAAGCCTAGGATGGACAAGAAGACACCGAGGCCAAAGAGAAAGAGGAGGTTCAGACCTTGACCAAAGGCCAGAGGGAGGTGGCGGGTATACGCCTGTATACCCTCAAGGTATTTCTCGAGGACGGATGATACCTTCCACCTTTCCTTCTCCCAGATGATACGACCCGCGTAAAAATAGACATAGGGGAGATCCGGTGCCAGCTCCTGCGCTACCTTCCCCAACTGTATCGCCCTATCCTTATCCTCCAGCGTGATGCCCTCCCTCATCACGAGGAGGGCATATCCCCACAAGTTCATGATCCCCTTATCGAGCTTTCGTTGGATGATCTCCTCCAGCTGCCGCTCACCGATCGCGGACTCTTCTCTGGAAATCGCCTCTTGTCTCTGAAACCATAAACCTTGGAGAATCGGGTCGCCCTGGAAGGGGGAAACCAGTTCAACCTTCTCTTCACCTGGTTGTTCAGCGATAACGAGTCCTCCTATACCGAGAAGAGACAGGAGAAAAAGAAATGATACTATGTACCACCTCTTATACTGTTTGCCCAAAACCCCCTCCCCATTCGTCCCTATTCAAGGCGATAATTCGGGGCCTCCTTGGTTATGATGACATCGTGGACATGGCTCTCTCGCAATCCTGCACTCGTTATCCTAATAAATCTCGCCTTTTCTTGTAAATCCTTAATAGTCCTGCATCCTACATAACCCATCCCCGCCTTCAAGCCCCCGGTCAATTGATGGATGCAGAAGGACAGTGCCCCCCTATACGGGACCCTCCCCTCTATTCCCTCGGGTACCAATTTTCCCTCCTCCGCACCACTCTGAAAATATCGGTCTCTACCGCCCACTCGCATGGCCTCAAGGGATCCCATCCCACGGTAGACCTTGTAACTGCGCCCTTGGTAGAGGACCATCTCCCCAGGACTCTCATCCGTGCCGGCAAAGAGATTGCCGATCATCACCGCATCCGCCCCGGCGGCTATGGCCTTGGTCACATCTCCAGAGTATTTCACCCCCCCATCAGCGATAACGGGGATATGGTGCCGTCGGGCCACCTTGGCGGCCTTCATGATCGCCGTTATCTGTGGCACCCCGATACCTGCTATCACCCTGGTAGTACATATGGACCCGGGACCCACCCCTACCTTGATGGCATCGGCCCCCGCCTCGATCAGGGCGGCCGTTCCCTCTTCAGTGGCTACATTGCCAGCGATGATCTGGCAGTCCGGAAATGCCTTCCGAATCCATTGTACCGCCTCAATGACACCTCGGGAGTGTCCGTGAGCTGAGTCGATCGCCAGGGCATCTACTCCTGCCTCAATCAAGGTCTGAACCCTCTCCTCTAAATCCTCACCCACCCCAACGGCGGCCCCCACCCTGAGGCGACCCAGATAGTCCTTACAGGCATACGGATGGCTCTCCGTCTTCTCGATGTCCTTGATGGTGATCAACCCCTTCAGGTTGTTTTCTTCGTCCACCAAGGTCATCATCCAGTTCTTGCTTGCTGGC
>CAYQOD010000290.1:0-2322 GCA_964419065.1 uncultured Thermodesulfobacteriota bacterium
TCCATCGATCCAACGTTTGATCTGGACGTGGCTGCCGCCTATTATGCCGAGGTGATCAAGACCAATGAGAAGGCCCTTGGGGCACTTGAGAAGGGGCATACGATTGAAGAGGTGTTGTTGACCACTGATGCATTTTATCTCCTCGTGAGGCTTTTACCGAATACTCGTTTCTACCTGGGTCTGGCCATTGCCAGGGAGGGAAATGTGGGGATGGCGAGGATGGTCATGAAGAAATACGAAAGCAGATTCACCCAGACCTTGCCGGTGGAGTAGGGGTCGTGCTTCCTCTCGTACCCCACCGGCCTCTCTGCCAGGGGGATCTATGCAGCGCTCACGGTGGTTTACCACCCGAACCCACAACCTCAGTGGAGAGACCGGAGAGGGTGGGGGTGATACGCCAGGAACTGCAGGGGATTTTTGAATTCGTTGCACCCGAGGTCGCTATCGAGGAAGATATTCTCATGTTCCATGTGCCGCAAATGCAAGCGTGAAGTGGTCGATGAGGTGAGAAAACATCCCCTGGTAAAAGAACTGGTGGGATGAAGTATGGAGGTGGAGAGGCTCATGCGGGAGAAGATATTGCATGTGGTACAGGAGAGCCTGAGGGCAAAGGAGGATTTTTTTCGGGACAATGTGGACACCATCGTGGAGGTCGCCCATCTCATAACGAGGACCCTTCGCCAAGGGAACAAGATCCTTATCTTTGGCAACGGTGGCAGCGCCGCCGATGCCCAACATATCGCTGCGGAGTTCGTTAACCGTTATCTCTTCGATAGGGCACCTTTGCCGGCCCTCGCCCTGACCACCGATACCTCTATCTTGACCAGCATCAGCAACGATGCTGACTTTTCCCTCGTCTTTGCCCGTCAGATAGAGGCCCTCGGGCAGAAGGGTGATATCGCCTGGGGGATCAGCACCAGCGGGAGATCACCCAATGTGATTGCGGGATTGCGCAAGGCCAAGGAGAGGGGCATGATGACCATCGCACTCACTGGAGGGGATGGAGGTGAGGTATTGGCGATCGCAGACTACGGATTAAACGTTGACTCCACCAGTACCCCCCGGATCCAGGAGGTCCATATAACCGTGGGTCATATCCTCTGCGAACTGGTGGAAGGAGAGTTCTTTGCCAAGGGAGGAGCCGGTGGCACAGGGATCTGACTGGCGGCCGTTGGACTTGAAGGGGATAAAGACCTATCCCCTGAAGAAGCGACGGAGCAAGGTAGCGGTGGAACGCTTCGCCTCACCCCTGCCTCCTGGCTCACCATTTCGGGGCTTTATGCATTCCCTTCCTCAGTTTCTGGCGGCCCAAGACTTCAAGGAGGTGGTCTCCCGCATCGTTTCAGCGGTCCGTGGAGATAAGATGGTCCTCCTCGGTATGGGGGGCCATCCCATCAAGGTGGGGTTGAGCCCTATCATCATAGACTTAATGGGGCGGGGTGTCCTGAGGGCACTGGCGATGAACGGTGCCGGCATCGTACACGACGTGGAGATCGCCATGGTAGGGGAGACCTCCGAAGAGGTGGAGGAAGGATTGGAGACTGGACGCTTCGGTTCGGCCAAAGAGACGGCCGAATTCATCAACGCCGCCCTCCACCATGGTCGCCGCAAGGGGTGGGGTGCCGGCAAGGCCATCGGGATGGCCCTGCAAAAGGAGAATTTCCCCTATCGGGAGCAAAGCATCTGTGCCGCGGCCGTCAGGGTGGGCATTCCCTTGACCGTCCACATTGCCATCGGCACCGATGTGGTCCATATCCACCCTTCTACGGACGGCTCGGTCCTTGGGGAACTCAGCTATCGTGATTTTCGCCTCTTCGCCTCTGTGGTGGCCTCTTTGGAAGAGGGGGTCTACATCAACCTGGGATCAGCGGTGATCCTGCCCGAGGTGTTCCTCAAGGCCTTGAGTGCGGCGAGGAACCTGGGAAACAGGGTGGAAGACTTCACCACCGTCAATATGGACTTTATCCAGCACTACCGCCCCCTCCAGAATGTGGTTCGCAGACCCACCTCCACGAAGGGGAAGGGCTTCGCCCTAACCGGACACCACGAGATCATGGTCCCCCTCTTGGCCGCCGCCATTATAGAGGGTTTAGAGGGTGGGTATACATAACGTATCTATTTCCCATTGAAAACAGGGTGAACAATACACATATTTACTGTACTGGTATTTTTTAGAAGAAGATGCTACGACGTCGAGGGGAGCAGTGGGATGAAGGGATTCATTTGGGTGATAGTGATCCTGGCCATATGGCTCATCGTGAACACGTATATCCTTCCCCGATTGGGGGTGGATACCTGACTGAGCCGGAGTTCTCGGACCGA
>CAYQOD010000291.1:0-2317 GCA_964419065.1 uncultured Thermodesulfobacteriota bacterium
GCAGTTGGACGACGAATTCCACGGAAGTCTATCAGGAAGGACTGCAATTTCCCTGCATCAAGATCTTCAACGAGGGGGTGCCCGATCAAAGCCTCATCGATCTCATCAAAGCCAATGTGCGAACGCCGGATATGACTATCGGCGATATGTATGCCCAAGCCGCATCATTGCGAATTGCCGAAAGGCGTTTCAAGGAGCTGTGTGACAAGCACGGTGTGGATGACGTGCTCGCAGGAATCGATACTCTCATGGATCATAGTGAACAGCTCGTTCTTCAGGAGATCGCGAAGATTCCACCTGGAGTGTATGAAGCAGCGGATTATATCGATGACGATGGTGTGGGGAATGGCCCGTTTGAGGTGAGGGTAAAGGTGACCGTCAAGGGCGATAAGATTACGTGTGACTTCACAGGGTCACATCCTCAGGTTCCGGGTCCAGTGAACTCGGCGCGAACAGGGCTATACTCCGCTGCCCGAGCAGTTGTCCTTTCGCTTACCGACCCCTCCATCCCGGCCAATGAAGGCTGCTTCAGGCCGTTGGAGATAATCTGCCCTGACAGGACGATCTTCACCTGCGAAAAGCCCGCCTCAGTATCCACATACTGGGAGACAATGATGTACGCATCGGACCTCATTTGGAAGGCGATGGCGCCTGTGATGCCCAAGAAGTTGCCTGCCGGGCACTTCCTGAGCGTCTGCGGGGTCGTCCTGGCCGGGAAACACCCTGATACTGGTGAGCTCTTCATACTGGTTGAACCGCAAGCCGGAGGCTGGGGAGCAGGGGCGGACAAAGATGGTGAAAACGGCCTGGTATGTGTGGGTGATGGCGAGACGTATATCATTCCGGTTGAGGTTTGTGAGACCCGTTACGGTGTCCTCGTTGACCAATATGGCCTTGACATCACAGAGGGTGGTGAGGGTAAGTTCCGCGGCGGTCGGGGTTTGGTGAGGGACTATCGGATAACCGCCGACGAAGCGTGGTATACTGGCACGTTTGGTCGCCATAAGTTTCTCCCGTGGGGGATGGAAGGCGGTGTCCAGGGCTCGAGAAATTACACGAAGATGATCTTCGCAGATGGTCGCGAACCAGAGGTCTTCGGTAAGACCGCCCAATATCACATGAAGAAAGGGGACGTTGCCAGGCTCATAACGGCAACCGGGGGCGGTTACGGTAATCCGAAGGAAAGATCGGTTGAAAAGGTCGTTGAGGATCTCAAAGACGGCTACATCACACCGGAGATCGCGGAAAAAGGCTACGGGGTTGTGGTAGACCCTGAGACCTTCGAAGTGGTGAGACTATCGCCCGAACACAAATCGGGTTAATGGGGACCATTCACGGAAACGTAACGTGTTGATATTCCTTGTATCTGGCTCTGTATCCAGGGATCAGTTGATTGCTCCTGCTCAAGAAGGCTCTATTAGCTGAAAGGAGGGGAAATCATGGTGAAACTGACTGTCATGTATAATCTCCCGCCAGAAGCGGATCATGAGGAATTCATCAAATGGCGTACGACCGAACATCAGCGGGAAAACATGGAAATCCCGGGAGTCATAAAGAGCGACTTTTATACCATCAAGGAAGCGTGGCAACGGCGTGATGCGCCGTACAGATATATGACCGAGATCTACTGGCCGGATATGGAAACGTTTAAGAAGTCCTTCTTCGATCCGGATTATCAGAGGAACTTGTCCGAATCATTAAAGAAGATCTCGAATCCCATGTTTCTCATCTCCGAAGAAGTGCTCAGCGAATCCAGGTGAGGGTGAAGTGTCTTAGCTTTTTTCTTGATACGGCAAGGCAAACTGCGATAAATCTCTTTGCGAGTAAGGGGAAAGAATTCATCGATTTGGACCTGAAATCTAAACCATTTTCTGATTCAGCAGAAAGGAGGCGAATTAATGTCTTAGACTTGATTTTATTTTATCACAGGAGGTGAAGTATGAGAAAGCATGCATACATATTTGTTTTTCTGATGGTCCTCCCAGCACTGATCCTCTGGACTGGTGGTGAGAGGGCACAGGCGGCTGCGAAGCGTGAGTTACGGGTCACCTTCTCCTGGCCGACGTATATCGATCCGGCGGTGGGGTCCGACTTCTCCAGTTCCGCCTCCTTCGTCAACCTGTATGATACCCTCGTCTATCCCACGCCGAAGGGTGATGTCATACCCCATGTGTCTGAGCGATGGGAGGCCTCTAAAGATGGTCTGACCTGGACCTTCTACCTGAGGAAAGGGGTAAAATTCCACGATGGAACCGAACTGACGGCTGAGGACGTTGCTTTTAGCATGGATAGGCTGCTTGCCATAGGGGAGGGCTAT
>CAYQOD010000292.1:0-2307 GCA_964419065.1 uncultured Thermodesulfobacteriota bacterium
TGTTATACTTATAGTTTTAAATAAAGTTCTCATTGAGGTCTCTATGAGGATCAAAGAAAAATTAACGGAAGCGATGAAGAGGGCCGTCAAGGAAAAGGATAGACCGAGACTTTCAGTTATCAGGTTGGCCCTGGCGGCCTTGCAGAACAAAGAGAAGGAACTCCTGCGGGAATTATCCGAGGAGGAAGTTATTCAAGTAATCTCGGGACTGGTAAAGAAGGGCAGGGAATCCATAGAGCAGTTTAAGGCTGGTCAGCGGGACGATCTGGTGGCCAAAGAGGAGAAAGAGCTAGAAGTCCTTCAAACCTTCTTGCCCCAACAACTCACCCCTGAAGAGCTGGAGGTGGAGATCTCCAGAGTGTTGGAGGAAACGGGGGCCTCTACCCCTAAGGATCTGGGGAAAGTGATGAAGGTCTTGATGCCCCGAATTGCCGGGAGGGCTGAGGGAAGGGTTGTCAACGAGCTGGTTCGACAGAGGCTTTCGGGATAATCAGAAGTCCCCATCTCTTACGTAGTTTAATCCGATCAGGTGATTCAACAATCTAAGGAGGTTGGTGGAAGCTCATTGTCCACGGGGTGCGGCGTATATCTTCCCCGTGGATGATACTCAAGCAATGGACGTCCACGCTTTATCCTCTCTGGAATACTACGATATACTGAATCTCCTCAAGGGCTTTGCCTCCTCTGAACTGGGCAGGAGGGAATGCGGGGGAATTCGTCCCCTCTCCGATCTCCAGCAGGTCGAGAAACTCCTCACGGAGGTAACGGAACTCAAGGAGATCTTGGAGGGGGGGACAGATATACCTCTGCACGGGATAGAAGATATTGAACCCATCGTCCGGCGTGCCCAACGTGAAGGATCAATGCTCACCCCCCAAGAGCTCTTGGAGGTGGCCGCCTCCGTGAGGGTGTCTAGTTCGTTGAAACGCTTTTTCCGGCACCTTGAGGAGCGGTTCGCCACGTTGAAGGAAATAGGGGAGGAGTTCTTTGCCCCAGGACATTTGGCTCAAGAGGTCGAGAGGGCCATTAGTCCGGGAGGCGAGATCTGTGATGAGGCCAGCCCCCATCTGAAAGAGGTCAGGGAGAAAATAAAAAAGGCCCGCCAAGCCATCCAGGAGAGACTGGAGGCCCTGCTGCGACGCCAGGAGTTACGCGAGGCCTTTCAAGACGAGGTAATCACCCAACGGAACGGTCGCTATGTGATCCTGGTAAGGGCCGATTTCAAGGGAAGGGTGAAGGGGATCGTGCACGACTACTCCCACTCAAGGATGAGCCTCTACGTGGAGCCTATGGGGGTGGTGGAGTTCAACAATGAGTTAAACATCCTGCAGAAGGAGGAGAAAGAAGCAGAGGAAAAGGTTCTGAGGGGACTGACCGCCTTGGTCCGGGAGCACGGCGAGGAACTCCTACCCGATGTGGACCTGCAGGGGAGGGTAGATGCCATCTATGCCAAGGCCAGATTGAGCATCTATCTCCATGCTGTCCAGCCCGCCTTAGACACCGAGGGGCGAGTCAACATGATCGCCGCGAGACATCCCCTGTTGATCCAGACCCAGCAGGATGAAGAGGAAAGCGAGGTAGTCCCCATAGATCTGCACCTCGACAATGGCCAGAAGATTCTAGTAATCAGTGGGGCCAATACCGGGGGCAAGACCGTGGCCCTGAAGACCCTGGGACTTTTGTCCCTGATGGTTCAGGCGGGGTTACACATCCCCGCTGCCCCAGACAGTGAGGTAAATCTCTTTCAGGATATCTTCGCCTACATCGGGGATGAACAGAATCTCCAGGAACATCTCAGCACCTTTTCCTCGTTCATCCTGTGGTTAAACCGCGTCTTGGACAGGGTAGACGGCACCTCTCTGCTGCTCATCGATGAGATCGGGGTCGGGACTGAGTACTCCCAGGGGGCGGCCCTGGCCATGGGGTTACTGGATTACGTCAGGCAGAAGGACGGATACGCTGTAGTCACCAGCCACTTTAACCCTCTCAAGGCCTATGCCTATCGTCATGGCGAAGTGATGAATGTGGCTGTCGAATTCGATCAGGAAACCCTCAAACCTACCTATCGCCTCCTTTACGGGAGACCGGGGACGAGTCAGACCTTCCTCATCGCAGAGAGGTTGGGTCTCAAGGGAGAGATCTTGGATAGGGCGCGCGGTTATCAGGAAGGGGTCCAAGGCGAGTTAGAACATCTCATGGGAGAGTTGGAACGTCTCCACCGTAACCTGGAAGGGGAGAAGGAGATGGTGGTTCTGGTCAAAGAGGAGGTCTTGCAACACCGTGACCGGTTGTGTCGGGCCGCAGAGG
>CAYQOD010000293.1:0-2278 GCA_964419065.1 uncultured Thermodesulfobacteriota bacterium
ACTAAGTCCTGAGTGAATAAATTCGTTATTGAATTTCTGAATCGAAGGACTTAGTTTGCTTGTGCCTCTTTCAGTGCGTTAAACAATGTTCTCTTAACCACCACCTTGACCATGGCACGGCGGTACGCCTCCGACCCCCTCATATCGGAGATAGGTTGGGCGTCTTTTCCTGCGGCTTCCTCGGCCGCCTTCTCAAACAGGGCTGGACTCGGCCTCTCCCCTCGCAGCATCTCCTCGGCAGAGGCAGCGTGAATGATCGTTGGCGCAACCGCACCCAAGAGCACCCTGGCATCCTGAATGATTCCATCAGGCTTGTCGAGGGTGACCCTGGAGGCCCCTGCGGTAATGCAGATTTCGCAGGCCTGCCGGTGTCCCAGCTTGATATAGTCACCTCCTGTATGAGGCGGAGGTTCGTCGACGACGATGGTGGTCAGTATCTCTGCCGGTTTGATAACCGTTTCTCCAGGACCCACGAAGAAATCTTCAAGGGGCATCTCCCGATCACCTTCTCTACTCGTCAATCGGATAACTGCACCGAGGGCCATCAGCGGAGATGGGAGGTCCGCAGCAGGCCGTGCCGTCACGATATTCCCGCCGATGGTAGCCCGATTTCGCACCAGGGGCGAACCCAATACCCCTGCTCCCTTAGTCAGGAGGGGCAGCTTGTCATGGATAAGATCTAACTCAAGCAGTTTCGCCACAATCACGTGTGATCCGATGGCAACCGTTCCATCGCGGGGCTCGATCTCGAACAATTCAGGCATTCTCGAGATGCTAACCAGATGTTTCGGGCACAGCGAACCCTGCTTCATGCTGACCAAAAGATCGGTGCCGCCGGCAATTATCTTGGCATCGGCCCCCAGTTGAGAGAGCAGCGTACAGGCCTTAGCCAGATCTTTCGGCTCGTGAAATTCAAAGCGTGGTAACAGGTGCATTGGACCCTCCTTTCCCTTGAACTCTCATACGTCGAATTATCATGCGCTGAAGAGCTCCAGACTGGCGTCCACGATCGCCTGGGCGAACTCAGATTCTTCCATATTAGCTGCTACTTCTATCACCTCGATGTCCGGCCTTATCATCTGTCGCAGGTGGGTGATAAAGATGCGATCCTCGTCAGGGTCATAGGTCTCATTTCCTGGCCAGTCCACAGATGACCACCCCTTGAGCGGGACTACCACCCTTACCGGCCCCTTTGCCTTGTTCAATTTCTCCGCAAAGGCGCCCGCTGCTTTTATAAGTTCTTCAGGAGAGGCCCTCAGCCAGGTGCGAAACTTATCCAGATCGTACTTCCTGCGGCCCTTGTGGTCATCGGTGTATTTTGACTTGGGAGGGGTAATATGGTTGACCCCGCACGTAGAGATAACCTGGGGGATACCCATCGTGCCGGCGGCCTCCATCCGTCCTGGTCCTGCATCCTTCATACCCCCCACGAGGTGCTCAATAACCCCACTCGGAGAGAGGTCAATGACACCGTCGAAGAGCCCCTGTGCTACCATGGCCTCCATGGCCCTGTCCCCTATCCCCGCGGCAGAAAACCCGGTAACCTGATACTCCTTCTCCTCCAGGGCCGTGCGCACACTGCTCGCGCACCGCTCGCACGGACCGAGCATCGTGAGTGCGATGGTCCTCCTCCGCGTGCCTTTCTCAGCACTTGTCTGCAGCGGTACTACCTCTGCCATGGCGCAGATGGCATGGGCAGCCCGGTCAATCACGTTCTTCAGGATCTCAGTTACCCCTGATATCTCCACAACAGAGTGAAAGAGCGCAATATCGCCCGTACCGATGTAGCGGGTCGACATCCCCGGCAATGCTGCGGTTGAGGAAATCATCACCTTAGGGACGCCGAACGGGAGCGCCCTCATGACATCGGTGGCCATTAACGACCCTGTAGACCCACCGATACCGATAATACCATGGAGAGCTCCGTTGCGCCACATGCCAAGGGCGATGGCGCTGGCACCTGTTGTCATAAGGGCCGTGTTCTTTGATCGGTCACTGGAGGCATGGATCGCATCGATGCTCGTCCCCGCTGCTTCAGCGACCTTCCCAGGGGGAATGTCAGGGGTAAACCCCTGCGCGCTCCTCATGGATATATCGAGGACGACAGGCTGTTTGCCGAGCTCCTTGATCTTGTCGCGCAGGCAGAGGGTCTCAACCCCCTTGGTATCCAGCGTTGAGATGATCAGGATCCGCTTCATTATGTTTCTCCCGCCATCTTCTTCTCCAGCCCTGCCTTCAGCACCTTTTTGTCGATCTTCCCGGAGTCTCCCACGATCGG
>CAYQOD010000294.1:0-2276 GCA_964419065.1 uncultured Thermodesulfobacteriota bacterium
ACACACCCTACTCTCAACGATCCCCCAGGGTAACATTTATTTATGAGTCAATAGGACCAGGTGAGGGGATTTCACAAGAATTTTTTTCTCTCGCTGGATGAGAGGATTTTCATCATCTCCCGGTACTTGGCCACCGTCCGGCGGGCTATGGTTATATTGTGTCCATCCTTGAGCAGCTGGGCTATCTTTTCGTCGCTGAACGGCCTTCGGTGATCTTCCTCGGCGATGAGATGCTGGATCAGGTTTTGCACCCGTTTAGTGGCCACTGCTTTTCCCCCCTCCCCTATCTTGCCGCTGAAGAAGAATTTGAGTTCGTATATCCCCTGGGGCGTATGCACATACTTATTGGTCGTCACACGGCTTACGGTGGATTCATGCATCTCGATATCGTCAGCCACCTCCCTCAAGACGAGGGGACGCAGATAATCTATACCCTGGTCGAGAAAACCCTTCTGGAATTTGACGATGCTCTTGGTGACTTTGTACAAGGTCGCCTGCCTCTGTTGGATGCTCCTGATGAGCCAGAGTGCCGATTTCATCTTTTCTTTGAGGTAGTCTCTCGGGATATCATCCCTCTCGGCATCCAGCATCTGGCGATAGTGAAGGTTTATACGCAGCTTGGGGAGACCGTCGTCGTTTAAGACGATCATATAGTCCTCCTCGACCTTGTAGACGAAGACATCGGGGATGATGGTTCTCGTTTCTTCGGTGCTAAAGGGGCGTCCTGGCTTGGGCTCGAGCTGGGAGATGGTCTTAGCGGCCTCTAATACGCGGGGGAGGGGGACCTTTAATTTCTTTGCCAATCCATGGTAGTTCCTGTTTTTACAATACGAGAGGTGATTCTCCACGATCTCTTCTGCGAGGGGATCTCTCTCTACAAACTGTCGTAGCTGGATGAGGAGGCATTCACGTAGGTCACACGCCCCTACCCCCGGGGGGTCTAAGGACTGAATGGTACGAAGCATTTGATCCACTGCCTCTGTCGGGACACTGAGTTCTCGGGAGACTTCCTCCAGGGATCCCTGGAAGTAGCCATCCTCGTCGATATTGCCGATGATGAAGAACCCGATCTCTTCCTCCTGGGGGGTTACAGGGCTCATCCTGAGCTGCCACATCAGATAGTCTGATAGGGTGACCTGACGGGTGAGGAGCGTCTCCCACGGGGCCTCGTCTCCATCGGTCCTCGGGGTATAGGTGCTGATGCTGTGGCTCTCCATATATTCTGCCCAGTCGAAGTCCTGCACATGATCGGGGACTTCAGAGGAAACCTCCGAAGGCGCCCTCTCCTCGAGGCCGTTGTCCTCCTCCAATATCGGGTTCTCCTGGATCTCCTGAGCGACAACCTCCTGGAGCTCCAGGCGGGAGAGCTGCAACAGCTTGATAGCCTGCTGCAGCTGGGGGGTCATAACCAACTGCTGGCTCAGCTTGAGGTCTTGTTTGATCTCTAAGGCCATCGCTCTCCCTTTCCCTTACCCTTCTGAGGCTTCGTCCCCCCCCGTTTCCCGTCTCTTCTCTAATCTGAAGTTTTCCCCGAGGTATATTCTGCGGGCCTTGGGGCTGGACGCGATCTTCTCAGGCGCACCCGCCTCCAGTATCCTGCCCTCGTTCACTATATAGGCTCGATCACATACATGTAGGGTCTCCCTGACGTTGTGGTCGGTAACGATCACCCCGATACCCTTGACCTTGAGTTGCTGGATAATATTTTGGATGTCGATGACCGCAATGGGGTCAATGCCGGCAAAGGGTTCGTCGAGGAGGATGAGGGAGGGAGAGAGGACAAGAGCCCTGGTGATCTCCAGCCTTCGTCGCTCACCTCCCGAAAGGGAGTAGGCCTTGTTCTTGGCTAGGTGGGCGATATTGAGCTCGTTCAGGAGTGTCTGGAGTCGTCGCTTCTTTTCTTCGCGGGTGAGATTCAAGGTCTCCAAGATGGCCAGGATGTTTTGCTCCACGGTCAATTTTCTGAAGACCGAGGGTTCCTGCGGAAGGTAGGTGATCCCCCTCCTGGCTCGTTGGTACATGGGGAGCCCTCCGATATCCTCGCCGTTGAATAATACCCTGCCTTGGTCTGGTCTGATGAGGCCGATGATCATATAAAAGGTGGTGGTCTTCCCTGCCCCATTGGGGCCGAGGAGCCCCACCACCTCTCCTGATTTGATCTTCAGGCTCACTCGGTCTACCACCACCCTCCCGTTATAGGACTTGGTGAGCTCAATGGTCTCGAGCGTCTGTAACCCGGTCTCTTTCACTCTTTCACCTCGCCCGGGATGATAGTG
>CAYQOD010000295.1:0-2269 GCA_964419065.1 uncultured Thermodesulfobacteriota bacterium
GGGGGAGAAACCAGACAGCTCTCCTGCTGGGGGGCGCTGCAAAAGCTGAAGGACGATCCTCCTCAGGTGGTGATCGTCCACGATGCCGTCCGCCCCTTGGTGACCGGTGAGATGATCGAGGCGGCCGTTCGGGAGGGGCGTGAGGGTATGACCTTCGGCCTCCGGGCTGTGGAGACCGTTGCGACGTGTATACGTGGAGAGATGGGTGAGATTCTCCCCCGCGAACAGGTATGTCAGATTCAAACCCCGCAGGCTTTTCCCTTCTCAATACTGTGGGATGCCCACGTCAAGGCCCGCGAGGACGGGGTCAGGGATGCCAGCGATGACGCCGGGTTGGTGCTGAGGGCGGGATATGCGGTGAAGGTGGTAGACGGTGATCCGCGAAACATAAAGATTACGGACCAGATTGATCTGGATTTGGCACAACGCCTGCTTCAACTGCGGTGAACTTTACTTTCCCCCTCCAGTTTGCTACCATTGGTCGTGAAAATGTCTCATCACGACACATTATTAAGGGGGCATAAAATATTATATCTTCTTATGGTCTTCTCGCAGTAGGTATTCTGGACTGACGTAAAATCCCCCTTTTGCAAAGGGGGAATGAGGGGGGGTTCTCCAACCTCCAAATTCCCCCTTACCCTCCTTTTCTAAAGGGGGGAGTAACTATCTATATGCTCTGCATAGTAATTACATGGAGGTCTTTTCACCATACGATTCTTGCAGACAACCTACATCAGGGAGCTCACCCCCCGAAACCCTCACGAGGGGATCATCCTTATGGTGAGCGTGTTGGATTACGCCCTTTAGTGACATGTCCAAGAAAGAGAACTGTGCAGAGGGGTGAGTTACAGCACACTCCCATGAGTGCTTGGAGGTAACGGGGATGAAGGCCTTCACCCCCATGATGAAGCAGTATCTGCGGATCAAGGGGGAATATCAGGATTGTATCCTCTTCTTCCGGATGGGGGATTTCTACGAGATGTTCTTCGAGGATGCCAAGATCGCCTCTAAGATCTTAGAGATAGCACTTACCGCCAGGGAGAAGGGTGAGCGAGAGAAGATCCCTCTGTGTGGTGTTCCCTGTCATGCTGCCAGCCCGTACATCTCCAAACTGATCGAGAGGGGTTATAAGGTGGCCATCTGTGAGCAGGTGGGTGATGCCAAGGGTTCAAAGGGATTAGTTGAGAGGGAGGTGATCCGGGTGATCACCCCGGGGATGGTTGTGGAGGGAGAAAATCTCAAGGAGAAAGAGAACAACTTTTTGATGAGCCTCTGGCGGGGAGAAGGGGGGTACGGTCTCTCCTTTCTAGACCTCTCCACAGGAGAATTCAAGGTGTGTCAGGCAGACGAGGAGGAACTCATCGTGAGTGAGGTGGCAAAAAATCGTCCCCGGGAGATCCTCATTCCAGAAGGATTGACAGGAGATGGATTACTGGATGATCTGAGGAGTGAATCCCCTTCGATCCTAGTGAGCTATCTGCCCGATGAGTACTTTCAGCCCGGTCAAAAGCATGATCAGAGGGATGATATTACCGATGAGATCATCCCATCATGGGTTGCGGATGAATCCCTCCATGCTGCCGCCGGTGCCCTCTCCTATGTCCGCGAAACCCAGAAGACCGATCTCGGACATATCAGACCCCTCTTCTTCTACAGGGTAGAGGATTACATGATCTTGGATGAGACGACACAGAGGAACCTTGAGTTGCTCACGTCTCTGAGAGGAGGAAAGAAGGGCACCTTCCTGGGGGTTTTGGATGAGACGGTCACCGCCATGGGGGGACGAAGGATGAGGGAGTGGCTCTCCTATCCCCTCATGGACGTAGGGGAGATCGAGAGGCGGCTCGACGCCGTCGCGCAGCTCAAAGAAGCCCCTTTGGTGCGGGCTGATCTCAAGGAGCTCTTGGAGGCGGCCTATGATTTGGAGAGGCTCAACGCCAGGGTGACCATGGGCAGGGCCAACCCGCGGGATATGGTGGCCCTAAAAACCACCTTGCAGGCCGTCCCGAAGATAAAGGAGGAGTTGGGTGGCGTTGCCTCCACCCTGCTGAATGAGGTCAGGGAGGGTTTGGATGCGCTGGAGGAGGTAGTGGGGTGGATAGAGGAAGCCATTGTCGATAACCCACCCATCACCCTCACCGAGGGGGGGATTATCAGGGATGGATATGACGAGGAGCTCGATGAACTGAGGGGGGTGAGTCGAGATGGCAAGAGTTGGATCGCCCAGTTGGAGGCGCGGGAGCGCCAACGCACAGGGATCTCCTCACTC
>CAYQOD010000296.1:0-2188 GCA_964419065.1 uncultured Thermodesulfobacteriota bacterium
CAAAGACGGGTGGCTCTATACCGGTGATTTGGCGGTCATGGATGAAGAAGGATACGTAACCATTGTGGACAGGAAGAAGGATATGATTCTCACCGGGGGGGAAAATGTCTATTCCACGGAGGTGGAGAATATCCTCTACATGCACCCTGCCATCTTGGAGGCATCGGTCATCGGGGTCCCCGATGAGAAGTGGGGGGAGGCAATCAAGGGGATTGTCGTGTTGAAGGAGGGAATGGAAGCTACCGAGGAGGAAATCATCGATTTTTGCAAGGAGAGGCTGGCCAGATACAAGGCTCCAAAGTCTGTGGACTTTTATGATGTCCTGCCCAAGACAGGCTCCGGTAAGATTGCTAAACGGGAGTTGAGGGAAAAGTACTGGGGTGATTTAAAGTTGAGGGTTCACTGATTTTTTAGTTGTTTTTTTTCTTATTTATGTTAACGTTAACAAAAATGGGTTACTTGACCATCAAAGATATAGCGAGACTAGCTCACGTATCACATACCACCGTTTCCAGGGTCTTGAACGAGAGACCTGGGGTAAAGAAGGCCACGAGGGAGAGGATCTTGAAGTTGATCAGGGAACTGGATTATCAACCCAATCTGGTGGCACGCAGTCTGGTGATGAAAAAGAGCAAGACCCTGGGGCTGATCATCACTACCATAAGGAACCCCTTTTATCTTGAGCTGGCCCAAGGGATCGAGGATACAGCTAGGTCCTCTGGTTATAACGTAATTTTGTGTTGCACCAATTATGATCTTTCCCTGGAGGGGGAACATATCAGGGAGTTAAGGAGGAAGGGGATAGATGGTATCATCCTCTCCTCGGCCCATATAAGAGATGAACATGTAGCCGCCTTGGCCCAGGAAGGGTTTCCCCTCGTGTTGGTAAACAGGAAGGTCTTAGAGCCTGACCTCTCTGGCAAAGTGGACTATGTCGGGGTTGATAACATAAAGGGTGGAGAAATGGCCCTGGAACACCTACTGAATATGGGGCACAGGAGGATCGGGATCGTCAAGGGGAGTTTAGAGTCCTCTGTCACTATGGAGCGGATGGAGGGGGCACGCAGGGCCTTGAACAAGCATGACCTCTCCATCGACGATGATCTTATCATCAGGGGAGACTACCTGAAGGGGACGGGTTATGAGGCGGCCAAGAGGTTCCTCTCCTATACCCATCCACCTACCGCCATCTTCTCCTTCAATGATTATATGGCGTTGGGTGTATATGATGCCCTTTTGGAGAAAGGGGTGAGGGTCCCGGAGGATGTGGCCCTCTTAGGGTTTAATGACATCGAGTTCGCCTCCCTGGGGATGGTGGGTTTGAGCACTGTATCTCAGAAAAAGTACAGTATGGGTGCCATGGCGGTGCGCAGATTGATGCAGAGGATAGAGGGGGATCAGATGGTTCTGGAGCGGGTCTTGGAGCCTGAACTCATCATCAGGAGTTCATGCGGCTATATGAGAAGGGGATACACGAAAAACAGTTAGGAACTAAGGAGGGAACCATGAAACTTACCAAAGAAGAGTTATTGGCAAAGGCGAAGAAACCAGCTCAGGACGCCCTGAGACTCCACCCCTTTTATCGCGGAAAGGTGGAGGTAACCCCTAAGTGCGCCATCAGGGACTTCAACGATTTCGCAATTTGGTATACACCGGGGGTGGCAGAACCGTGTAGAGACATCAACAAGAATCCCGACACAGTTTTTCAACATACCAACAAGGCCAACATGGTGGCCGTGGTCTCCGATGGCACCAGGGTCCTGGGCTTGGGGGATATCGGTCCTGAGGCGGCTATGCCCGTCATGGAGGGTAAGGCTATTCTATTTAAATATCTCGGCGGAGTCGATGCCTTCCCCATCTGCCTAGATACCAAAGACCCCGATGAGATCATCAAGACCGTCTTGCTGCTGCAGCCAAGTTTTGGCGGGATCAACCTAGAGGACATCGCCCAGCCGAAATGTTTTTATGTCCTTGACACCCTTCGCGAAAAGGCTCGGATACCGGTCTGGCACGATGATCAACAAGGTACAGCAGCCGTGACCCTCGCCGGCCTGATCAATGCCCTGAGGATCGTGGGCAAGGCCATGGATCAGGCGCACATCGCTATGATCGGGGCCGGGGCAGCCAACATCGCCATCGTCAGGGTCCTTATTGCCGCAGGGATCACGCCAGGAAATGTTATCTTGGT
>CAYQOD010000297.1:0-2177 GCA_964419065.1 uncultured Thermodesulfobacteriota bacterium
TCAAGAGGGAAGGGGAGGACTTTGAGACCTCTCACGAAGAGGAGGAGTCAGAGGAGGAGAGGGAAGCAGCGAAGGAACCGACCGAGGAGGAGCCATCGATTGTTGCGGAGGAGACGTAGTGTTTTATCAGAACCGCGTCATCTTGGCGGGGAGACTGAAGGGAGACCCAGACATAAGGTACACCCCCCAGGGAAAGCCAGTGGTCTTTTTCACACTCGGTCTCCCATCCGAAAGACTGGATGATGCAGCACTCCCTATCGAGGATGTCTCCATCAGGGTTATGGTGGTGGGTGAAGGGTCTGAGTCCTGGGCGCAACAGCAGAGAAAGACGGGGCGAAATGTCCTGGTAGAAGGTGGACTCGTTCAGCGCCGTTGGGAGACAGGTGAAGGAAGAGTGAAAAGAGAGATAGGGGTCGTCGCCCACAGTGTGAAAGATGTGAAGTGAAAAGGAGGCTTGATGCACAGACCGAAGAATAAACCAGGAACACGCAGAAGGGAGTATGCGAGGAGAAAGATCTGTCGTTTTTGTTCTGACGGTTCCCTGAAGATTGATTATAAGAATTATCGCTTGTTGAAATATTTCCTGACCGAGAGGGGGAAAATCATTCCCCGGAGAATTTCGGGAAATTGCGCCAAGCACCAGAGGGAACTTACCAGGGAGATTAAGAGGGCCCGCCACGTAGCCCTCCTTCCCTTTTCAACGTTACCTAGATAGCCCCTTTACCGGGAAGTTACTTCGCGGTACAGTATTTAAGGTTGAGGCCCATCTCGGATCTTTGCTGTGAGATTGACGGGATGCCTCCCTCATAAACAGAGGCTTACGGGAAACTCGAGATTGTTATTTATAATGGGGGATGAAGACAGGCCCTCATGGAGGGTGGAGGACACCCGGATCTAGGAGGATAATTATGGAGGTCATATTGATGGAGGATGTCCCCTCTTTGGGAAAGGCGGGGGATCTCGTAAGGGTGTCCGATGGTTATGCCCGAAACTACCTCTTGCCCCGCAGAAAGGCGACGTTGGTCACAGCTAATAGCCTGAGGGCCTTGGAGCATGAAAAGAGTCGCTTACAACATAAGCAGGATAGATTGGAGCAAGAGGCGCACAAGCTAGCTCAGAGGATTGAGGGAATCTCCTGCACCGTTGCCAAGCCAGCGGGTGAGGGCGGCAAGCTCTTTGGAGCAGTCACCTCGGCGGACATTGAGGGGGCCTTGCGGGAGCATGGAGTGCTCGTGGATCGCAAAAAGATAGAGCTCGAGGAACCCCTAAAGAGTCTGGGTGTCTATACCGTTCCCATACGGCTTCACCCCCACGTGATGGCCCAACTGAAACTTTGGGTTGTGAAGGAATAAAAGTTGAGGAAAAGGGAATGAAGGACGATATAGATTTGGCTTCCTTCAAACTCCCCCCACAGAACATCGAGGCTGAGCAGTCGATCTTGGGCGGCATCCTCATCGAAAATGATGCCCTCAACAGTGTTTTAGAGATCTTAGAAGACACAGATTTTTACCGCGAGGCCCACCAGAAGATCTTTCATGGCATGATCACCCTTTCTGAGAAAAATGAACCCCTCGATCTGGTCACCCTTACTAACGAATTGAAGAAGAGAAAGGAGTTAGAGGAGGTAGGAGGAGCCTCCTATCTTGCCAGCCTGGTGGACTCCGTCCCCACGGCCGCCAACATCATCTATTATGCCAAGATCGTTAAGGAGAAGTCCATCCTGAGGAAGTTGATCAGCACGGCCACGGAGATCGTCACCCAGAGTTACCAAGATGGAAAGGATCTTGAGGACTTTCTGGATGAGGCGGAACAGGCCATCTTTCGTATCTCAGAGCATCGGGTTAAACCTGCCTTTTTCCCCATTAAGGAGATTGTTAAAGAGAGTTTTAAGGTCATTGAGAAGCTCTATGAGAAAAAAGAGTTGATCACCGGAGTCCCCTCGGGCTTTAAAGATCTGGATAGAAAGACCGCTGGTTTTCAGAACGCTGACCTCATCATCGTAGCTGGCAGACCGAGCATGGGGAAGACCGCCTTTTGTCTGAACTTTGCCCAGCACGCCGCCATCAATGTTCGGATCCCGACGGCGATATTCTCTTTGGAGATGTCGAAGGAGCAGCTGGCCATTCGCATGTTGTGCTCTGAGGCCCGAGTGGATAGCGCCCGGCTGCGCAGCGGAT
>CAYQOD010000298.1:0-2163 GCA_964419065.1 uncultured Thermodesulfobacteriota bacterium
CTCGCCGTGTTTTAGAAGATTGGCTCTATGCGCAAAAGTTAAAAAACTCCCCCCCTCTTGTTGAAATATCCCGACATAGTGTATACTTGATACGCAATAGGGATAACGTTTGCGGACAAGACTATATTGAAGAAAGATGTATAAAAGAAATTATAAGAGCTTGATCGCTGATGTTTTTCAATTAGTCAGGGATTACTATGGGGAGCAGCTCGTCGGTTTTGTCCTCTTTGGGTCTGTGGCGAGGGATACCTTCAGATCCGATTCCGATATAGATTTGTTAATCATCGCAGAGGGTCTCCCCCAAGGAAGGGTAAAGAGGGTTGAGGAATTTGAGGAAAACATTGAGGAAAGGCTCAAGGAAAGGATGAAGGTCCTGCGGTCAGAGGGTATTTTCCCCTACCTGTCTCCCCTCTTCAAGACCCCCGATGAGGTCTTGAGGGGCAGTCCGCTCTTTCTCGATATGGTCTCCGATGCAGAGATCCTCTATGATAGAGATGACTTTTTCAGGAACTATCTGCAAAAGTTGAAGAGACGTCTCACGAAACTCGGGGCGCAGAAGGTCCGTAAGGGGGGTGGTTGGTACTGGGTGTTGAAGCCCGATTACAAGCCGGGGGATGTGATTGAGCTATGACCAATGATGACCTCGCCAAGAGCTACCTCATAAAGGCGACGAAGAGACTGAGGATACTTGATGTGCTCCTTGAAATGAAATTGGTCCTGGGCGCCGAGCCCACCCCCATGATCGGCTTCATATCTGATTATCTCATCCAAGGGCCTGTCGGCACAATACTCCCGAAAATTTTAGAGGAGGTTAGGTAGCACGTTGCTTGAAGATATCAGCCGTTATTTTCCTTGGAGATGGAAAGGCGGGGTTTTGCTGCGAAATATACCACTTTAATTTTTTTTCTCTCTTTGCTATAGTAGTTGCTTGAAAAACATAAGTGCTCCAATGGAGCAGCGAATTGAAGGGGCTACAGTTGCGAAGACCTCTCAGGTAGGAGTTGAAGGGAGAGGACGGTATCCTATTAAGCGGATGCGGAGGTAAACCCTCACAATAGTTCGTATGAAAAAGGCCTTTAAGGACTCCAAGGAAAAATCGATCTTCTGCGCTAAGGTTGCCCTGGAGAAGAAGGCCTCGGATATAACCATCCTAGAACTGAAGAAGCTCTCTTCCCTCACCGATTATTTCCTCATCTGCAGCGGCCGTTCCGACAGGCAAGTCCAGGCCATTGCCCAGTCTATCGAGGAAAGGATGAGAGAGAGAGGAATACGCCCTCTGGGGGAGGAGGGGATACGGGAAGGAAGATGGGTTCTCATGGACTATGACGATGTAGTCATCCACATTTTTTATGAACAAATTCGCCTTTATTACGATCTCGAAGGTCTCTGGATAGAGGCCCCGAGGATAAAACCACCAGAGGAAAAGGGTTGAAGTTCATATTCCTCTTTGGAGGAAGGGAACGGGCAGGGCCATTTCAAGAGGGGATCGATGATTATGTGACCAGGATAAACAGATTCTTTTCTACTGAGGTGCTCTCCGGGAAAAAGGAGAGCGAGATCTCACGATTCCTCCATCGTCTACCCCGAGGGAGTTATCTGATCGGCCTTGCAGAGGAAGGAGAAAGTTTCACCTCGCTACAGTTCGCCCAATTACTCCAAGGGCTCATGGAGCGCGGAACGAAGGAGGTCATCTTGCTGGTAGGGGGGGCTGATGGCTTGGAACCTGGTTGGAGGGAGCAGTGTGATATTATCCTCTCCCTTTCCCCCTTGACTTTTAGCCACCAGTTAGCTAGGCTCGTCCTCCTGGAACAGATGTATCGAGCGCTCTCTATCATCTACAACAAACCGTATCACAGATAAAGGGGGATATATGGCACTCAGACTTTTTTTCCTTTTCATCTCAATCTTCCTCGGGATCTTTCTCTATATCTCCTATCTCAACCCCGAGACCATCAGATTTCAATATGTAACGGGGAGATATCTGGAGACCTCCCTCTCCATCGTGCTCGTTGGCTCCTTCTTCTTGGGGACCTTGATAATCTTCGTCATCTATCTCATCAAGGACTTCAGGAGGACAATACGGGAAGCTAGAAACAAAAAAGAGAGGGAGCAACTCTGGGAGATATTTTACTCGGCCACCGATGCCCTCTTCAAGAATGATCT
>CAYQOD010000299.1:0-2146 GCA_964419065.1 uncultured Thermodesulfobacteriota bacterium
AGCATGTTCTACGGTCCCAAGGGGGCAGGGGCACTTTTCTTACGTAAGGGGGTGCGTATTATGCCCCTCATTGACGGCGGTATCCAAGAAGGAGGGCGACGGGCAGGTACGGAGAACGTGCCGGCTATCGTGGGATTAGGGGTGGCGGCCGAGATGGTTAAGGGGGGGCTTCAAAAACGAACAGCGCAGTTGATCCCTCTGCGTGACCATCTTATAAAGAGGCTTACTACCGAGATAGATCATGTCTACCTCACAGGCCATCCAACTGAACGCCTTCCCGGCCACGTGAGCGTCTGTGTGGAATTTATCGAGGGGGAGGCAATGCTACTTCTATTGAACGGACAGGGGGTAGCGGCTTCAAGCGGATCGACCTGCACGTCGCGGGCGCTGAAGGCCTCGCACGTACTCTTGGCCATCGGCGTGGATGCTGCCCTGGCCCAGGGGTCTCTGGTTTTTACCCTTGGCGAGGAAAATACTATGGCCGATGTAGATTATCTGATGGAGGTCCTGCCGCCCATCGTACAGAGATTGCGGGAGATGTCGCCACTTTATAGACAACCATCAGGTCCTTGAGATTTTATGATTTGCTTCCTGAGAGGAAGAGAACTCAGGGGATTCCTAAGATTCAAAGGAGGCTAACGATGCCACAATATAGCGAAAAAGTGATGGAACATTTTATGAGCCCCCACAACGTGGGGGAGATACCCGATGCCGATGGCATCGGGGAGGTGGGCAATCCCATCTGCGGTGATATGATGACCTTTTACATTAAAGTGAAGGATAATCGTCTCGCTGATGTTAAGTTCAAGACCTTCGGCTGCGGGGCGGCCATCGCTGTTTCCAGCATGGTCAGCGAGATGGCCAAGGGGATGACATTAGAAGAAGCAAAAAAGCTCACGAACAAGGATGTGGCCGAAGAACTGGGTGGACTGCCGCCCAACAAGATGCACTGCTCCAACCTAGGAGCTGATGCCTTGCACAAGGCCATTGAGGATTATGAGGGAAAAATCAGGGCTCGTGCTAAAAGCTAAGGCCACTTTTAATCCTAAGGAGGATACGAGATGAAAGAATTCCGAGCGAAAACCAAGGGACAGAAGTGTCGATGCCCCTATTGCGAATACACCATGGAGATGCCCATGCCTTTCTGTGGGGATTGCGGCGCGGAGCTGCATTTTTGCAGCGAGTGTGGCGAGCCGATGCCCAAACAAAGTAGTGTGTGCCCTCAGTGCGGGGCAGAGGCGGGACGACAAGGTGAAGGTGATTAAAAGGATGTAATGTACGTATTGTAGGGAGTAGCGATATGGAGAACAGGGAAAAGGTGACCATTGTGGTCTTTAGCGATGAGCTGGATAAGGCCCTGGCCGCATTTAACATCGCCACGACAGCGGCTACCATGGGCATGGAGGTGACCATGTTTTTCACCTTCTGGGGGCTCAACGTCATCAAAAAGAACAAAGGGCTCATCAGAGGCAGGGGCTTGATGCGCCGGATGCTCAATTGGATGAACCGTGGCGGCAGCAAACGTCTGAAGCTCTCCAAGTTCCATATGCTCGGCTTGGGCACCCGGATGATAAAGGTACTGATGAAGGGATCGAAGATGCCCGCGCTTGAGGAGCTGATGGCTATGGCAAAAGGGCTGGGGGTCACCTTTGTGGCCTGCACTACCACCATGGGGCTTATGAGCCTCGACGAAGACGCCTTCATTCCGGAGGTTGACCACTTCGCTGGCGCGGCCACCTTCCTTGGTGAGGCCCGTCAAGGACGGGTCAATCTGTTCATTTGATAAGGGGGGATTATCCATGAAGGCTGACGCGACTCTGGATTGCGTGGGGCTCTATTGTCCCATGCCCATTGTTAAGACGACGGAAAAGATCAAAGAGATGCAGGCCGGTCAGGTGTTGGAGATTCTGGCCGACGATAGAGGCATAAAAACAGACATGCCCGCCTGGTGTCAGAGCACGGGCAATGAGTTTTTAGGCATTGAGGAAGACGACGGCGAATATCGGGCCTATGTGAGGAAACGCTGAGAAGGTGAGATACTCCGTGGGTGATCTGAGAGGGTCGAATCTGCTCAGGAGAGACCAAACACAGATTATTGTCCCCTTCGGGGAATGGGAGAAAAACCCTCGCCTTCAGGCGAAGACTT
>CAYQOD010000300.1:0-2143 GCA_964419065.1 uncultured Thermodesulfobacteriota bacterium
GGAGTTGACTATATGGTCTTCCACCCAGATACCATTTTTTCTGAGAAGAAATTTATCGACAACGCTGCTTATACCGGAGGGCAAAATTCGTGTCATCAAGCCAAAGGTGGGTGGAGGTTTTGGCCAAAAGATCGATATGTATGCAAAGGACTTCTGCGCATGCTGGTTTGCGATGAAGCTCGGGAAACCCGTAAAATTCGTTTACGAGAGGGAAGAGGTCTTTATCGCCACCAGGCAAAGGCACCCTGTTTATTTGCGGGTCAAGACGGGGGTGAAAAAGGATGGAACGATCTGTGCGCAGCATGTTTGGGCCTATGCAGATGGCGGGGCCTATAACAGCACCGCACCTCTCATGATCACACTCATGGGTTATTTCCTCATGATCCCGTATCGTGTACCCAATCTCCTCTACGAAGGTCATCATGTCTATACGAATAAACCTGTCGGCGGAGCCATGAGGGGACACGGCGTCCCTCAAGCACGCTTCGCGGTGGAGCGCCAGTTGGATATGGTTGCCGAGCGCATTGGTGTGGATCCAGCGGAGATCAGGATTAAGAACAGCATTCATGCCGGAGAACCACACCCAGCCAAGTTTATTATACATACGTGTGGATTTTCCGATACCGTGAGGAAGGCGGCCGAAGCCATAGGATGGCATGAGAAGAGGGGCAAGCTCCCCTTTGGCAGAGGCGTGGGAATCGCCGGGGGGGCCTATCCCAGTGGGGTCAGCAACATGAGCCACATAAGCTCCGGGGCAGTAGTACAACTGGGCCGGGATGGTGCTGTCAATGTCCTTACCGGGGCTGCAGACATCGGCCAAGGCGCTGAAACAGTGATCGCCCAGATCGTTGCCGAAGAACTCGGTGTGCCCCTTGAGGATGTGAGGGTGACCGCAGCCGATACAGGGATAACCCCCCTTGATCCAGGTACGTTTGGAAGCGGGGTTACGGTCAGGGCAGGAAATGCCGCAAGGATCGCTGCGGTCTCCGTAAAAAAGAAGCTGTTTGAATTGGTCGCCGCAGAGCTCGAAGCGGACGTGGAAGAACTGATAGCCAGAGATGGAAAGATTTATGTCAAGGACGACCCTGAAAAAGGGATGTATCTTCCGGATGCCCTCAAGGCCTATCAGTATGCGGATCTTCCCATGCCCATTGTGGGCAGGGGGTCTTGGATGGCGCCTGCCACTGAGCCCACGACGTTGCTGAAGGAAGATGGAAACTTCGCTCCAAATTACTCCTTCATGACCCAGGCGGCTGAGGTCGAGGTAGATCCTCACACGGGGAGGATAAGGCTAGTGAAGATGGTAGCAGCCCATGATTGCGGAAGGGCCATCAATCCAATGCTCGTGGAGGGGCAGCTCGAAGGCTCTGTGGTGGGTGGGATGGGGCAGGCCCTCTATGAAGAGGTGATCATGGAAAAAGGGCAGGTGATGAATCCTTCATTTCTCGACTATGGTTTCCCTACGGCAATGGAGATGCCAGAAATAGAGGCTATCGAAGTGGAGACAGACGATCCCCTCGGGCCTTTCGGGGCTAAAGAAGCCGGGGAGGGTACCCAGATATCTCCCGCACCTGCCGTTGTCAACGCCGTATATGATGCCATCGGGGTTCATTTTACGGAACTTCCGGTAACCCCTGAGAAGGTCCTCAAGGCCTTAGAGGAGAAAAAACACAAGAGGAATCCGTGATCCAGAGAGAGAATCTATAAAAATTTCGAGAGCGAGGGATGAAGTCGTCCCTAATAAGACATCAAGCTGGGCAAAAAGGTAGCAATCTGTGGGAAAATGACCAGTATAATCGTAACGATAATCAGGGCCGCAAGGAAGGGCAATATCCCCTTGAAGATAGTCTCAAGGGGCACCTCAGGGGCAATCCCCTTGATGACAAATACATTTACCCCTACCGGCGGTGTGATTACTCCCATCTCGGCTACGAGCACAATTATGACCCCAAACCAGATCGGGTCAAAGCCGAGCTTCATAACTACCGGAAAGAAGATGGGGATGGTAACCACGATGAGGGCCATAGAGTCCATAAAGAAACCACCTATGAAATAAATGAAAATGATGATCACCAAAACAACCATGGGGGACACAGGAAGCCTCCCCAGCCAATCAGCCAACTTGAAGGGTATCGTTGATATC
>CAYQOD010000301.1:0-2143 GCA_964419065.1 uncultured Thermodesulfobacteriota bacterium
ATTGTACTTGCTTGATGCATGCCAGTCGGTTGGTCAGATGCCAATAGATGTACAGGCGATCGGCTGTGACATGCTATCCGGAACGGGCCGTAAGTATTTACGCGGCCCCCGAGGGACGGGATTTCTTTATGTACGCAAGTCGTTGATAAATCAGCTAAACCCCCCTTTCATCGATCTACATGCTGCTACCTGGATCGACAAGAATCGCTTTGAGCTCAGGGATGATGCGCGACGGTTCGAAAACTGGGAGAGCTTTATCGCTGGTAGAATTGGGCTTGCAACAGCGGTTGAGTATGCGCTGAAAATCGGACTGGGGGCAATTCAGGATCGGGTTCAGTATCTTGCCGCCCTTCTCCGTGACCGCTTGACCGATATCCCTGGAGTAGTAGTCCGAGATCTTGGCCGGAAACGATGTGGGATCGTGACGTTCACGAGGGAGGGTGAGACCCCATCTGACATCCACAAGCGTCTTGCTGTGAAAGGGATTAATATATCAGTTTCCCCTGCCCGTTCCGCTCGACTTGACATGGATTCAAGGGGATTGGATGAATTGGCCCGAGCCTCAGTACATTACTTCAATACAGAGGAGGAAGTTGATAGATTCTGTGGAATACTTGCTAAAAACTGAAAATTCTTTAGAAGGATTTGAATCTAATCTCTCATTGAAGCGGACAGTTGTCTTGTTGCGCTCCGTAACTGTCGCTTCATTATGTCGTTATGTTTACCGCCCACGACAAGCATAAGAGGTTTCAGGGCGAGCGGGTAGGGCCCGACGGCACGGAGTGGGGATCCCTGAGGCAGAAGGAGGTGTGCCATGCCTATCTATGAGTATCGGTGTGAGGATTGCGGGCGCCGCTCGACCTTTTTGGTCCTCAAGGCGGAGGGCTTTCGTCCCGTCTGCAAGCACTGCGGAGGGGGAAATCTCACCAAGCTCATCTCCCGGGTCGCCTTTTTGCGCTCAGAAGAGGGTCGATGGGAGCGCATGGCCGACCCCTCACGCCTGGGGGATATCGATGAGAAAGACCCACGTTCCATGGCCCGGTGGATGAAGAAGATGGGGAAAGAACTGGGTGATGATCTTGGTGATGATTTTGATCAAATGGTTGAAGAGGCTATTGAAGAAGAAGCAGGGGGAGGGGGCGCAGAGGCACAGGATGATTTATTATAAGGGTATCATGGTCAACCTCAGGGTCTTTTTGGTCTCCATGCCGATCTTAAATCGCTCATCGATCCTCCAGCCTGCCACCCAGCAGATATCTCCTCCTGTGGTTACCACCGGAACTGATCCCCTCTGTTCGTGCGGGATCTTCTGATCGATGAAGAACACCTTGAGCTTCTTTTTCCCCTTCATCCCCAGGGGGATGAATCGGTCTCCGGGCCGATAGGATCGCACCCGCAGCGGAAAGCTCAGCCGATCATAGTCTAGGTACGCCTCCCGCCGGTCTGAACCAGGTGAGGATCTCCCCTCGTCAATGGTGGCCTCGATCGCCATTTCGAAACCCTCCAGCGGAGTCCGCCCCGGGATTCGGAGGGTAGTTTCGTTCACCCTTGCTCCCTCCTCCCCCTTTCCATTTTTCAGGAAAAGGGTGTCGTAGACCCGCACTGCCCAGAACCCCCCGGGAAGCATTATCCTCTTGCTCCCACCCCCTTGCCTGACCATCCGCACGATCCCCTTCAGATGGGGGTGCGCCAAGACCTTTCCCGAGGAAAGGTGCATAAAGGCACGCTGAAGGGCCCTGGCCTGTAGGGCTGGTGGGAGGGAGAGGAGTTGGGGGATCGGGATGGAAATCTCTTTCTCCCCGGTGACGGTCCCGTGGACCGCCCCCTGTGCCAGGGCTTCGAGGTAGCTGTGATCTTCGTCCAGGATCTGGGCCAGTTGAACGAGGCGCTCCTTGATGTTGGGATTGTACTTTTTTAGGTACGGGAGCAATTCGTGGCGGATCCGGTTGCGGAGATAGATCGACTTGCGGTTCGAGCTGTCTTGAACAAACGAGAGCCCCTGGTGCTGCGCATATTCTTGGAGCTCTTCGCGCCAGCACTCAATCAGGGGGCGGATATATCTCGCTCCCCGGACGGGGGGCATCCCCATGAATCCTCGTGTCCCCCCACCTGTGATGAACCGCATCAGGACGGTCTCCGCCTG
>CAYQOD010000302.1:0-2113 GCA_964419065.1 uncultured Thermodesulfobacteriota bacterium
AAAAAACCGCCAATGAGGCCTAAGACCGCCAGCCACTTGGTGTCATACTTCAATGACAGGGCACACGCCAATGTGGTAACCATGATCATGATCCCAAAGGCGGGCACCTGTGAGAGCAGATGGTAGATATGAAACGCCGCAAAGGTGGCAAAATAGAGCGTGGCAACGCCGCCGCCGATAAGATACAACCCGAATACGTGAAAGGCCCTTTTCCGAAAGAGTTCGCCACATCCCAGAAGGACCATGCCCCCGGCGTAGGCCATGGCCACCCGTCCCGCAGGTCCGATCCAGTTCTGATCAAACGAGTACTTTAAAAACCACCCGACGGCCAAGACAGTCAGCACCACCCCTGCGATGAGGAGCCACTTCTGGCCAACGGTAATCTCAGAACCATGAACTTTGATTGGTTTAATCTGAGGGCTGACGGGCGCGGAGGATGGGGCAGAGGGCTGTTCATGTGGTGGAAAGTATTCTTCGGGCTTAACCTTTCGTGCAATGTATTCTGTTTCACGGAACGCTGTGCTGGGCTCCCTCTCCGGTTCTTCAACCCGTGGGGCGATTTTCTCTTCCTCCATCCGTCCGGCGACAAGGGGTTCAAACTCGGCAAGCCGTTTCTGCAACTGGTCGAGCTTTTGCGAAAGAGAGCGTGTCTCCTCAGTCATGGTTTTCAGGTCTTCTTTTATCTGAGTGAAAGACCGATGAATGAGCAGGCCATACCCGCAATGAGGGCACGAAGAAACATCTTCTGGTACAACCTGCTTACAGTTCGAGCATTGCATCAGTTTCCTCCTCGTAAAATGGTGCTTTCTCCATGGTAAACCCCCGCCGCATTATGTACCAGCACGTTATTGTTTGCATAGAAGAAGTTTCGTGTGATTCACTATACAACATTTAAACGGGGTTTGAAAGATTTTTAGATCTACCATGAACAGTGTTGCCAGATCTCTTCTGCCGTGATATTTTCACGGTAGAAGTATCTCAAGGGAAGAATAATGCGTTTCAAGGGCATCATTCTTCTGATCATTCTGCTCTTTGCCCTTCCCGCCCCTTTGTTCGGCACCGAGGAGTATGCTGAGCGGACAGGGAAGGACTGTCAGGTATGCCATGTGGACCCTGCAGGGGGTGTGGAGCTGACACCTGAAGGTGAGGCGTTCAGAAAAAGCCTCCAGACAGAGGGACTCTATCAGCCCCGTTCCACACTGCAGCGGGTCTTCAGGCTGATTATCGGCTATCTCCACATGATGACGGCGGTCATCTGGTTCGGCACGATTCTCTACGTGCACATCTTTCTCAAACCTGCTTACGCTGCTAAGGGACTCCCCAAGGGGGAGCTCATCCTCGGCTGGAGTTCCATGATCGTCATGGGGATAACCGGGGTCATCCTCACCATCGTCAGGGTCCCATCCTGGGATGCGCTCTTTCATACGAGGTTCGGCATCCTCCTCTCGATCAAGATCGGTCTCTTTTTGGTCATGGTCACATCGGCTGCGGTCGTCACCTTTATCATCGGCCCCCGCATGAGGAGGGCGCTGCAGAGAGGGTTTCAGCAGTCCAAAGGGGATATGACCATGGAAGAGATCGCCCGCTTTGACGGAAAGGAGGGCAGAGCGGCTTACATAGCATACAGAGGTACCATCTATGACGTATCTGCCAGCAAACTGTGGCAGGGAGGTTCGCATGTACGGAGACATCAGGCGGGTCTTGACCTGACCGATGTCCTCAAACAGGCGCCCCATGGGGAGGATACGGTCACCGCCATGCCTGTCGTGGGAAAGCTCCTGGAAGCGAAAGAAAAGGCTGGGAAACCTCCGCATGAGAGCGTTTTTTATGTTATCGCCTATATGAATCTCGTCCTTGTCTTTGTTATTATGTTTGTCATAGCGCTCTGGCGGTGGTAACATTATCTATATCTCGTTTGAAGGGGGAGGGTAGTCATGATCAAAATATTTTCCCTGGCAGCCGTTTGTGTTGCAGTCTTGTTAGCCTCAGGGCTCCAGGGTGCGGCGGCAAAGCCGTCAACGTGTGAGCGGTGTCACGCCACCATATCTCCCATGGTAGCCAAGGACTTCAACCGGGGAAAGATGGCCGAGTCCATGACGTGTGCGGGCTGCCA
>CAYQOD010000303.1:0-2102 GCA_964419065.1 uncultured Thermodesulfobacteriota bacterium
CTGTCCCTGGATCAAGGGGTGGCTCCAGAGGGGTAGGCATATCAGCCAGAATATTATACCATTGACGCGGCATTTCCGTTTCCTGTAAAAAGATCTTCTTAGTCTCCATAATTCCCTCCTCACCTGGTTTGGGTTACTGTTTCGACCCGCAACGCCGTCTGAAGCGGGTCACTTAAGACCTTTTCAAGAATAATTATTGATGTGAATCTTTGATTGTATACAAAATACTATAGGCTAAAATAGGATTGTGAGTCAAGATAGAAAGTGCTACACATTAAATAAGGCGCATGGGATACGATCCAACAGGATGATTCTGTGTTTGAAATCCATGACCATTTGAGATACAAATCCCTAGAGATCTCGAAGATGAACCAATAAGACATGCTTCTCGGAAAAGAAGGTCTATCACTATGTAAGTAAAATAGTCCTCCATTAAAAGATTAAGGGGAATACCATGAGAAGATTTGAAGCGATTTGCATCGGCATTCCTGAATTCCTGCTACCCAGACCGGGTATCAACCTTAGCAGGTGGGCAGTCATCGCCTGCGACCAGTACACCACGGAACCGGAATACTGGCAGAAGGTCAGCGACTTCGTTGAGGAGGCACCCTCCACACTGAACCTGATCTACCCCGAGCTCTATCTCAACGAAAAAGACCCAGAGGAGAGAATCCGGCGGATCAAGGCCTCCATGCGCCATTACCTCGAGGAGGGCCTTTTTGAGAAACACGAGGGGCTGGTCTATGTGGAGAGGACTATCGGAACCAGAATCCGCAAAGGATTCCTTGCCTGCCTCGACCTAGAACACTATGACTACCGGAAAGGGGCTCAGAGACTGATCAGGGCCACCGAAGGGACGATCCTGGAGCGCATCCCGCCTCGCGTGAGGATCAGGGAGGGTGCTCCCATTGAACTGCCTCACATCATGGTGCTGATCGATGACCCGGGAAACACGGTCATCGGGCTTCTGACAGAAAACAAGGAGCGCTTGACAAGGCTTTACGATTTTGAATTGATGATGGGCTCAGGCCACCTGGCCGGCTATAAGGTTCAGAGCCAGGAGCTGGAAGATACTGTAATGGACAGCCTCCATACGCTTGCCGATCCCGAACATTGTGCGCGCACATACGGGTTGCCGAGCGGCACTCCCGTCCTCCTCTATGCCATGGGCGATGGCAATCACTCCCTGGCCACGGCCAAGGCCGTCTGGGAAAAGACCAAAGAAAATGCCGCTGACCAGATCACCATCATGGATTCCAACCTGCGCTATGCCCTTGTGGAGATCGTGAACCTTCATGACGCAGCCCTTGTCTTTGAGCCCATCCATAGGGTCCTGTTCGGACTAACCGCCGATCAGGATCCGATCGAGGAACTGACCAATTTTTATCGGAGAGAATGCCGCTTCTCGAAAGCGGATTCCTTACTGAAGATGAGAAAAATTGTGGATTCCCAAAAAAGCGGCACGCACACAATAGGCGTCATCACGGCGGACGGTTTCGGTCTTGTAGAAATTGACCGTCCGATCTCCAACCTGCCCGTGGGAAGCCTCCAGAGCTTTCTCGATGCCTTCATGAAATCCCATGGTGCCTGTGAGATTGATTACGTCCATGGATCGGATATCGTGACACAACTCGGACAAAAGCCGGGGAATATGGGATTCTATCTTCCGGCCATGGATAAGCGGGAACTGTTCAAGACCGTTATTCTGGACGGGACCCTTCCCCGCAAGACCTTCTCCATGGGAGAGGCATGGGAGAAGAGGTTCTACATGGAGGCCCGAAAACTCACCTCATAAATACCTTTCGCTTTGAGAGCGTGGAGACCCCTTTCTCATCACGCTATTACTTTTAAGAGGGAACTGGGTGAGCAATCAACGAAAGCTATTGTCTCACCCCTTCAGGTGTGCAGTGACGTTCTCAAGACGTTCGTCTTCGCAACCCCCTTCTTCAGCCTCTATTCTGTTCAATATCCACGGTGATCTCCGATCAACTTTCTCTTGTCCACAAACCCTTTCAAAAAACAGAATGACTTGGCCGGCTTCAAATCAGATACCGTTCCGGATCCCCCATGAAGTTTTTATATATTTTGTAATGTTCCGTCTC
>CAYQOD010000304.1:0-2058 GCA_964419065.1 uncultured Thermodesulfobacteriota bacterium
GGTAGTATCGCCTTCAATCGTCGGATTGGTGGCCACAATGACCTCTGCAACTCCACCTCGTTTCAATCGCTGCAAGAGCTCTTCTATCTTCAGCTCCCGCGGCCCCACCCCATCTAAGGGGGATATGACACCGTGGAGCACGTGGTAGACCCCTCTGAACACCCCTGCCGCCTCTATAGCCATGAGGTCATTCGGTTCCTCCACTACACAGAGGAGGGAATGGTCCCTCTGAGGGCTTCTGCAGATGGCGCACAGATCTCCCTCGGCGATGTTAAAACAGACCCGACAGAGTCCGATCCGTTCCTTTACCCGGAAGATGCTCCTGGCCAAGGCCTGGGCATCCTCCTGAGGGGAGCGGAGGATATGGAAGGCGAGCCGTGCCGCCGTCTTCTTCCCGATGCTCGGGAGCTTGGAGAGCTCACTGATCAGATCCTCTACTGCCGGAACGTACGTAGACATCTCAGATCAAACCAGGGATGGCCAGACCACCCGTTATCTTCTTCATCTCCTCGGCCCACATCTGCTGCGATCTCCTGATCCCCTCGTTCACCGCGGCGATGATCAGGTCCTGAAGCATCGCTACTTCCTGGCGATCCACCACCTCTGGGTCTATCGTAATGGATACGACCTCCTGTCTCCCATTGAGCACTACCGTGATCATCCCGCCCCCAGCAGTAGCCTCTACCGTCCTAGCCGCCATCTCTTCCTGGATCTCCATCATCTTGGATTGCAGATTCTGGGCTTGCTTCATCAGATCACCAAAACCCTTGCTCATCTCACTACCTCCTCATGATCAGGACCTCTCGTTTACCTTAACCCCAATGATCTGTCCATCAAAGATCTCAATGGCCTCCTGTACAACCGGATTGCCCAGCGCCTCCTTCTTCAGGTGCCTCACCAGATCGGTCTCTTTATCCTGGACCGAGGCCTTTGCATTATTCCTTGTATCCCTCGTAAGCCCTGTGGACTTCATCCGCACCTTTATCTCCCTCTTAAAATAGCTGTGGGATAATTCCTCCAAGGACTTTGACGTATCGGGTTCGGAGACCCTATCGAAGGCGAAAGACCCTTTGGTGAACCCTATTTCCAGGTGCGCATCGTCCAGGCTCACGAGATGTCCCTGCTGTAACAGGGAGGCAAGGATGGGGTTTTCACCGCGCACAAAGGCGAGAAACCCCTCCCATTGACCCAGGGCCTCCTCGTCTGTCGACTCCTCTCCTTCATGCACAGGGGCGGTATGGTGCCCATCTCCCTGTGATATTCGCCCACCCCCTTTCACCTCCTCCACAGCTCCGAGATTGATCTCCCCTGCCTCCTCAACCCCTCGCGAGAGGGCATTCTCCAATCGCTCCACCCGCGACAAGATATCCTCCACCGGGAGCAGAGACTTGAGGTGCGCCATTTCCACCACGGTCATCTCGAGGACGATCTTGGGGAAGGGGGTCCGGGCCATCAACTCTTCCCCCCTCAAGAGGATCTGAAACCAGCGATGGAGATCCTCCAAACCCACACCCGAGGCCTGTCCCAGAAGATCATCCACCTCATGCCCTGGTACGTTGAGGACGGGACTCGCCCCCCCCTCTATCTTTACCACGAGGAGGTTCCGGAAGTGGCCCAGGAAATCTTTGGCGAACTGCCCCAGATCATAACCGATCTTATAGAGCTCATCAACAAGGGAGAAGCACTGTTTTACATCGCCGCGGATGATGGCAGCTGAGAGATCAAAGAGGATCTTCCGATCTGCTATGCCCAGCAGGGTTAAGACATCCTCGCCACTAACCTCCTTTCCACCATAGGAGACGGCCTGATCGAGGAGACTCTGGGCATCCCTCATGCTCCCCTCTGCCTCCCGGGCGATGAGCGTCAGGGTATCATCGTCTATCCTCACCCCTTCAGCGGTCGTGATCTCCTTCAGCTTCTCAAAAATCTGGGTCAGGGAGATCCTTTTGAAGTCAAACCGCTGACATCGGGAGAGGATGGTGAGGGGGATCTTGTGGGGTTCCGTGGTGGCAAAGATAAACAGGATATGGGGCGGGGGCTCCTCTAAGGTCTTGAGCA
>CAYQOD010000305.1:0-2056 GCA_964419065.1 uncultured Thermodesulfobacteriota bacterium
GCAACGTCAGGTCCTTTCCCCCCGTGATGTTGATTAAGGCCCCCTTTGCTCCATGAATGGAGATGTCTTCCAACAGGGGACTCGATATGGCCTTCTGGGCCGCCTCTACGGCGCGGTTCTCCCCTGATGCCGTACCCATGCCCATCATGGCCATTCCCATCTCCGACATGACAGTCTGGACATCGGCGAAGTCGAGGTTGATCAACCCGGGGACTAAGATGAGGTCTGAAATCCCCTTGGCCGCTTGGTAGAGGATCTCGTCCGCCTTTTTAAAGGCCTCGAGCAAGGGCATGTTCTTGCCGCTGATGGTGAGCAAACGCTGATTGGGGATGGTGATGAGGGTATCAACAGACTCCTTCAGATCATACCACCCCTCCTCTGCCTGGCGGTACCGCTTGCGCCCCTCGAAATGGAAGGGTTTGGTGACGATGGCCACACTCAAGGTTCCCAATTCCTTGGCGATCTTAGCCACGATCGGGGCCCCTCCGGTACCCGTCCCCCCTCCCAAACCAACGGTGATGAAGACCATGTCCGCTCCATCTAAGGTGGTCTTGATCTGGTCAACGCTTTCCATGGTGGCCCTTCTGCCGATCTCCGGGTCAGCACCGGCACCTCTGCCCCCCGTGAGCCTCTCCCCCAGCTGGATCTTCATGGGGGCCTGGGAGACCTGCAGGACTTGGGCATCAGTGTTGGCAGCGATGAAATCAACGCCTTCCAGGTTAAGATTGATCATGGTGTTCACCGCATTACAACCACCACCACCGATACCGATCACCTTGATCCGCGCCCCTAGTTTTTGGTTTTCCTCGAACTCAAACATAGCTACGACCTCCTCTACAAATCCCCTTGCAGGGAAATCATTGGCCATTTCCTCTAGCTCAATCATCGTGATGACTCCCTCTCCTTAGAAAAACTCCTTAAACCAACCCTTCATTCTCCGGGTGACCTTGTCGAAGATATGCTCCTCACCGGGAGAAAACCCCTCGCCGATACGCCCCTTCTTCCCATATAGAACGAGTCCTACCGCGGTAGTATAGATGGGATTCTTGACAATATCCGTCAAACCGCCCACTTCTCTAGGGTAGCCCCTGCGTACGGGGAGGTTGAAGATCTGTTCCGCCAGATCCGTTATCCCCTCCAGGAGGGCAGATCCCCCGGTGAGGACGATCCCTGAGGCGATGAGATTCTCATATCCAGAGGTGATGATCTCCCTCTGCACCAGGGACAAAATCTCCTCCACACGGGGCTCGATAATCTCCGCTAGGATCTGCCTGGAGATAACCTTGCCCCTCCTCTCGCCCACGGCGGGGACTTCCACTGTCTCCTCCTTCCCCACGAGTGACGTCAAGGCACATCCGTGTCTCTTCTTAACCCTCTCCGCCTCCTCAATGGGGGTCCTGAGACCGATGGCGATGTCCCCCGTAATATGGTCGCCAGCCAGAGAGATAACCGCGGTATGTTTTATGCTTCCCTGGTGGAAAATGGCGAGATCAGTCGTTCCACCTCCGATGTCAATGAGTGCAACCCCGAGTTCCTCTTCCTCAGGGGTGAGCGCTGCCTCGCTCGATCCTAGCTGCTGTAAGATGATGTCGTTGACCTCCAGACCTGCCCTATTGGCGCACTTGATAATATTTTGTGCCGACGTGACCGCCCCGGTGACGATATGGACTTTGACCTCCAACCTGACGCCGCTCATCCCCAGGGGATCCTTGATACCATTCTGGCCATCGACGATGTACTCCTGGGGTAAGATGTGGATCACCTCTCGGTCCATGGGGATGGCGATGGCGCTGGCGGCATCGATGACCCTCCTGATGTCACCCTCGGTCACCTCCCGGCTCTTCACCGCGACGATCCCATGGCTGTTGAACCCCCTGATATGTCCCCCGGCTATCCCCGTGTAGACCGAGGTGATCTCACAACCTGCCATCAGCTCAGCATCTTCGATCGCCTTCTTTATCGACTGCACCGTGTTCTCAATATTGACCACCACCCCCTTCCTGAGGCCATGGGATGGGTGCGTACCAATTCCGATGACATCTATCCCCTTGAGGGA
>CAYQOD010000306.1:0-2054 GCA_964419065.1 uncultured Thermodesulfobacteriota bacterium
AGTCCTTCGATTCATAAATTCGATAACGAATTCATTCACTCAGGACTTAGTGCTGAGTGAGCAATTTCGATGTCATAAATAATCAAAATACGTTACAATATTTGCGAATCGAAGCACTAATTGAAATCATGCAATGTATTCATCACACTGCAGATCATTAGCACCATAGAGACAGAGGAGTTAATCGTTGAGGGTAGAGATCATAACGATCGGGGGTGAGGTTATTACCGGCCACACTGTGAACACCAACGCCGTCTTTTTGGCCCAGCAGGTCTCCTCTCTCGGTGCGGAGGTCACCAGGGTCGTCTCGGTGGGTGATGAGATAGAGGCAATTTCAGGGGTCCTCCGTGAGGCACTGGAGAGGGCAGATCTGATCCTGGTCACCGGAGGGCTGGGACCGACCCCTGATGACGTCACTTCCCAGGCTGCGGCCCATGCCTTAGGAAGAAAGCTTACCGTGCACCGTGGATACTTAAAGACCCTTCACGAGAAATTTCGGCGATGGAAGCTCCGACTCACACCCTCTGACGAAAGACAGGCCCTCTTGCCGGAAGGTGCGGGACCATTGCCGAATCCCATGGGGATGTGTGGCTTTACACTAGAAGAGAAAGGGAAAAGGATTTTTTTCTTTCCGGGGGTGCCCCGAGAGTTGGAGCGGATTGTGGAGGAGTCGCTTCTTCCCTTCCTGCGAGAGAGGATGGGGGGCGAACAGGAGATAGTACGATCCTCTCTATTGAAGGTATTCGGCCCTACTGAGGCGGGGATGAAAGAACTCCTCCAGGGGATGGGGGGGGATTTCGAATTGGCCTATCTCACCTCCTTCCCTGAACTCCACCTCAGATTGATGGTGCGAGGGGCAGATGCGGAAGAGGTCGAGACGAGACATCAGCGATACGAAAGGGAGATATCGGACCGACTGGGCATCTATCTCTTCGGCAGGGGTGATGAGGTGATGGAGGGAGTGGCGGGGAGGTTGCTCAGAGAAAAAAAGACGACTATTGCGGTGGCAGAGTCGTGTACCGGAGGCCTCATCGCCCATCGCATCACCGAGATACCAGGCAGTTCGGACTACTTCGTACGAGGTGTGGTAGCATATAGCAATCAAGCGAAGGAGGAGCTGCTGGGTGTGCCGCGCGCCATACTAGAGCGATTTGGCCCGGTGAGCAGGGAGACGGTGGAGCATATGGCTACCGGAGTGAAGGAGCGCAGCAAGACTACGTTAGGTATAGCCACCACAGGTATCGCCGGTCCCACCGGAGGTGCCCCCGAAACCCCGGTCGGGAGGGTCTTCATTGCCCTTGCAGCAGAAGATACGATGGAGGTGAAACAGTACGATTTCTTCGGCGATCGCCATCAGGTAAAGCTGATGGCCTCTGAGGTGGCTTTAGATCGGGTGAGACGATACCTCCTCGGACATTCAGCGCGATCTACAGCAAAGCAATGAAAGATGCCCACCATCGTTTGACTACCCCTTTAGGCGTCTTCAGTGATTAAGCCTACATCACCCTTGCCTTTCCGTAACACTCGAGGATGATCATCCGTAAGGTCTATAATACTGGAGTGCTCTGCCACGATGGTTCCTCCATCGATTACCAGATCGAGGGTCTTGCCGAACATCTGGTCGATCTCCTCAGGGTCGCTATAGAGGCTTTCGTCAGGCTTTGTAACGCTGGTGGTGATGATGGGATGATCCAATGCTCTCACGAGGGCGAGGGAGATAGTATTATCGGGGACCCTGATCCCGACGGTCTTCTGATTGGTGAGCATGATCTTGGGGACCAGTTTGGTGGCCTCCAAGATAAAGGTATAGGGCCCTGGTACGAGTGTTTTCATGATCCTGTAGGCGTAATCAGGGACATGGGCATACTTGCTGATGTCCTTGAGGTCCGCGCAGATGATGCTGAGACGTTTACCCTGATGGTCTTTCTTTAAGTGACGGGCCCGCCTTATGGCATCCTTCTGATACAGATCGCAGCCCAGACCGTAAATGGTATCGGTGGGATAGGCGATAACTCCTCCCTTCGTTAAGACATCCACCACCTTACGGATGAACC
>CAYQOD010000307.1:0-2044 GCA_964419065.1 uncultured Thermodesulfobacteriota bacterium
GTTCCTGGAAAAAGCGTGCAAACCACCCCCCCATCCCGCCGGTACCTCCGATGATCCCAATTGCAATGTCCTTCATCTCACAGTCCCCATGACCGATCGAATATCCAGGTGTCATTATCAATGTCACCATCTCATGCAGGTTTCCAGCCGTTCCCAGAAGCCCGGGAAGGATTTATTGACACACTCCTTATCCTTTATGGTTATACCGGGTATGGTAAGCCCTAGAATGGCGAAGCTCATGGCGATCCGGTGATCGCGGTACGTTTCTATTGCAGCGCCGTGGGGCCTGCCCCCATCTATCACGAGACCGTCACTCGTCTCCTCAGCCCTCACACCTACCTTCGTCAGCTCGTTGACCAGAGCCGCCAATCGATTGCTCTCCTTTACCCTGAGATGAGGTACATTGGTGATGATGGTACGGCCGGGCCGCACCGCGGCCAGTACTGAGAGGGTGGGGACCATATCGGGCATATCCCCCAGATCAAAGCTGTAATCGCCGGAGGCCAGATCACCTCCTCTCACCTCGACCCACCGATCTCCCCTGGCCACAGTACAACCGAGCCTCTCCATAATCGCCAGGAGCCTCATATCTCCCTGCAGGGTCTGGGGATTAACATTCTGGACCCGTACCCTTCCCCGACACAGGGCCGCAGCCAGGAAGAAATAGGAGGCGCTGGAGACATCCCCCTCAACCCGGTATCGTCTACCTTCATACCGCTGAGCACTCTTTACGACATACCGGTTGGGGACTTCTGTTTTCACCGCTACCCCGAACTCCCTCATCACTGTTGAGGTCATATCGATATAGGGTAGAGAGAGGGTATGTCCCTGAAGCTCTATGACGGTGTCTCGCTCGGCAAAGGGGGCGCAGATGAGCAGAGAGGAGATGTACTGGCTGCTCTCGATATCCCTGAGTGCCACCCTGCCTCCCCTGAGTCCGTCGGCATGAACAACCACAGGGGGATAACCCCCTTCATTGGCGCTTTGGGCATCCGCCCCCAACTCCCTCAGGGCATCCAGAAGGGGCTTGATCGGCCGTGCACAGAGTCGCGGGCTGCCGGTGAGGGTAAATACGCCCTTTCCCAGGGATACCAGGCTGGTGAGAAATCTCATGGCGGTCCCATTATCTCCCAGGTAGATTTCTCTCCCTGGGTTTCGGATAGCGCCACCAGTCCCGCTGATGACCATATCCTCGTCCCTCACCATGATCTCCGAGCCGAGCGATCTGAGTGCCTCGATCAGGTATTCCGTATCCTCGGAGAGCAGGGCGTTGTGCAGATGCGTCTTTCCCGTTGCCAGGCAGGCAACCATCAGGGCCCTCTGGGTGTAACTCTTGGAACCGGGTATGCTCACCGTTGCATTGAGTTGTTTGATCGGCCTCATCTCCATCATGTCCCTTCAGTCCCTCGATGGACTTAGTGCTGAGTGAACAATTTCGATGTCATAAATAACCAAAATACGTTACTGTATGTGCGAATCGAAGCACTAAGTCATAAACTCCCTGGGAGATTTCATCTTCTATTTTTTCGTCCCCCTCGTGGGCAAACACCGCGAGATCTAACAGCATCCTGCATGTCGCCTCTTCGGTATCATACACGTCTTGCATCCAAGAGGTTATAGATACTATTCCACACTTCATCTGCAATTGACAACCCCCTCCCTGGTGCCATTACGGCGGGTGTGGTATTAATCAGGCAGTCTGCACTGATGTTCCCCATCTCTGAAAGGGGATACAATGAACAGCCGAACTCACGGGCCGTCTATTCGCCTCTTGCAATAGTCCGATGTGCACTAGTGGGGATGCAGATCATCCCTCGTCATCTCCCCTGGGATAGGAACCGAGAACCTTGATGAAAGCGGTGACCCTCTCCATATCCCCCAAGCACCTTTTCGTCCTTTCATCCTCTGTATGGCCTTCAAAATCCATAAAGAATAGATACTGCCACACCCTGTCCTTTATGGGGTAAGATTCGATCCTCGTTAGATTGAGATGCTCTCTGGCAAAAGGCTCCAAGGCGTGATAAAGGGCACCTGGTACGTCGGG
>CAYQOD010000308.1:0-2041 GCA_964419065.1 uncultured Thermodesulfobacteriota bacterium
GCGTAAGAAGCGGGGCGGGGTGAAATTCTCTCGTCAGAACATCTATGCTCGGGACGAAATTAAAGGGGCGATTTCTCAAGGGGCTTGGGTGTGAGGTGTCGAAGGGGGTTCCCTTTGTATAAGAGATAGGTCTTTTTTTCATGACTCCTTTCAGTAACCTTATTTAAAGAGGAATCAAAAAATATAGAGCGGAGGGAAGATCTTATGGAGATCAAGACGGTCAGGATAGAGATTCCAGAAGGGGCCGATATCATCTTCGGACAGAGCCATTTTATCAAGACGGTAGAAGACCTCTATGAGGTGATGGTTACAGGGGTGCCGGAGGCAAAATTCGGCCTTGCCTTTTGCGAGGCCTCAGGACATTGCCTCATTAGGTCAGCGGGGAACGACCCCGACTTGATCAAGGTCGCCCAAAAGAACGCCTACGAGGTGGCAGCGGGTCATACCTTTATCATTGTGGTGAAAGGTGCCTTTCCCATAAACGTCTTGAATGCCATCAAGATGTGCCAGGAGGTGTGCACCATCTACTGTGCCACCGCCAACCCGGTAGAGGCGATCATCGCCCAGACAGATCAGGGGAGGGGAATTTTAGGGGTGATTGATGGTATGTCTCCTCAAGGCGTTGAAGACGAAGGAGGGGTTGCGTGGAGGAAAAAGCTGCTACGGGATATTGGGTACAAGTTATGATTTCTCCTTAGAACCCTTTTTCTGGGAGGGCTTCTTGCTCGGCTTTTCTTCTTTCCCCTCGGCGGGGATCAGTTCGATGATGGCCAGGGCCGCTCCATCACCCGGGCGGTTTCTGGTCTTGAAGATATGGGTATATCCGCCATTTTTTCCCGCAAAGCGGGGGGTAATGTCATTAAAGAGCTTTTGGGCCACCTTTTTACTATTGATTATCCTCATGGCCTGGCGGCGAGCGTGTAGATCTCCCCTTTTCCCTAAGGTGATGAGGCGTTCGGCCAGCCTGCTTAACTCCTTGGCCTTGGCCTCGGTAGTCTCGATCCGCTCATGCTCAAAGAGGGAGGTGACCATATTGCGCAGCATCATGAGGCGATGGCTGGTGGTGCGGTTGAGCTTTCTTCCCGCCTTTCGGTGTCTCATCTCTTCTCCATACCTTAATTTTCGTCTTCTTGTTGCTCTTCCGTGGGCGTGGATTTCTCTAATGTCATCCCCAAGCGGAGCCCCATCCCTGTCAAGACCTCTTTTATCTCATTCAAGGATTTCCTGCCGAAGTTCTTGGTCTGAAGGATCTCCTGTTCAGTCTTTTGGACTAATTCCTCTATACATCGGATATTGGCGTTTTTCAGACAGTTGGCTGACCTGACCGACAACTCGAGTTCATCCACGCTCTTTGCCAGTTTTTCTCTCAACTCCTCCTGTTCCCTCTTGCGTCGTTCTTCGTCATTCTCACTCGTGACCTCTTCAGGTGGTTCTTCGAAGTTGATAAATATGCTAAATTGGTCTTTGAGGATCTTGGCTGCCAGGGCTACTGCATCATCAGGTCTGACACTGCCGTTGGTCCAGACCTCGAGGGTGAGTTTGTCGTAATCTGTGATCTGTCCTACGCGCGCATTGGTCACTGTATAGTTTACTTTTTTTATGGGGGTGAAGATGGCATCTATGGGGATGGTCCCGATGGGCATATCCTCTTCCTTGTTCCTCTCGGCGGGGACATATCCCTTTCCCATCTTTACCGTCATCTCCATCTTCAATGTAGCCCCCCTCTCGAGGGTGCTGATGCGGTGCCCTGGATTGAGCACCTCTACATCGGCATCGGTAATAATGTCCCCCGCGGTGACCTCTTTCCCCCCCCCCGCCTCTATCCGTACGGTCTTGAGGTCGGGGCCGTGGAGTTTGAAGATCACCTCCCTCAGGTTAAGGATGATCTCCGTTACATCCTCTTTTACCCCCGGCAATGTGGAGAACTCATGTAGGCTTCCGTCGATCTTGACCGCCGTAATAGCCGCCCCCTGAATAGATGACAGCAGGACCCTCCGTAAGGAGTTCCCAACCGTAGGTCCCACCATGGATACGGTAGGGA
>CAYQOD010000309.1:0-2040 GCA_964419065.1 uncultured Thermodesulfobacteriota bacterium
TGGCATCATGAAGATGATTATCATGCCGCCGCCCTTCCCTCCTGACCATCCTCATAGGTATGACTTCGACGACTTCATCGGCGTTGTCAAAAAATACCCCGATCGCTTCGTCTTCCTCGGTGGCGGCGGCACCCTCAATGCGATGATTCAGCAGACCGCGCACGACAAGCAGCTAAGCCCAAAGGATCGGAGCAGATTCGAGAAGACGGCCCGCGAGATCCTCACCAAAGGCGCCCTCGGATTCGGCGAAATGACGGCCGAGCACTTCTCCCTGGGCCCTGACCATCCCTATGAATCCACCCCGCCCGACCACCTCCTCTTTCTGCTGCTCGCAGATATTGCGGCAGAGCAGGACGTACCCATCGACATCCACATGGAGGCGGTTCCCGAAGAGATGCCCCTCCCCGATGGCCTTCGCTCGCCCCCGAACCCTAAAGTGCTGAAGCCGAACATCGCGGCCTTCGAGCGGCTGCTAGCCCACAATCGGAAGGCGAAGATTATCTGGGCCCACGTGGGCTGGTGCAACACAGGGCACCGGACCGCAGCGCTCTGCGCCGAGCTGCTCAGGAGACACCCGAACCTGTATATGAGCTTTAAGATCACCCCCCAGGACAGCCGACCCGAGTGCATGCCCATTGAGCGGGGAATCGGGCTGAAGGACGAATGGCTCGCGCTGCTCAGGGAGTTCCCTGGCCGCTTCATCATCGGGACCGACCAGTTCTATATATCACCGAGGGCGTCGATGGAGCGGATCGGACCCTCTAAAGCGAAGATCACCAATAAGTTCTTCTCCCTGCTCCCACCGGATTTGGCCCGTACCATCGGCCGCGAAAACCCCCGGCGCATCTTCAACCTCAATGAATAAACAGTATGCACGCAGAGTACCGGGAAAAACGAGGAAAATTTTACATGACTTTTATCCTCAACTCAGGTACTATGTCGTTTCGAACCCAAAAAAGGAGGGACCTGATGAGATTGAGAAAATGGAGCATCGGGCTGCTGCTCCTGGCGGTAGCACTTTCGCTCTTGCCTGGATGCCCATACGAATCAGAGGTCCCCTTAGGCAAGAGCAGTACGGCAAAAATAGACGAGGACCTCATAGGAGAATGGTACGATACCAAAGAGGGGGAGAAGGCAACGCTGATCATCCACCAGTTCAATGACCACGAATTCCTGATCGTGAGCAAAGAGGATGGAAAGATCCATCCTGATATGATCAGGGCCTTTGTCACCGTGGTGAAGGGTGAGAAGTTCTTAAACGTTCAGGAAATCAAGGCATCATCCGATACAAGGGGCTGGTATCTCGTCAACTATGTTATTTCTGGAGACACCTTAACGGCACGAACCATCGACGACAAGCTCTTCACCAAGCCCGTTACCTCATCGAGGGCGCTTTTCCGGTTCGTGAAGAAGGACCTGCGCAACACAGACCTCTATGGTGACGACGCCCCAATGGTCTTGAAACGCGTCAGGCAGTGAATGCTGTGTACCCCGGAGATATCAAACGGGGACGACCTGATGGCGCTTCAGCACGAGAAGAAAGGGGAATTCGTATAGGGGGCGTGACGCCATGAAAGAGACTCATTCTCACCAAAGGAATGACCTTCAGGGTATCCCGGGTATCGGTCCCCGCATGGCGCAGGCCCTGAGGGATCTCGGCTTCAGCCGCGTTGAAGACCTTCGTGATCAGGACCCCGAGCTCATGTACGAGGACCTCTCTGCGCTGCGTGGGGCGCGCGTAGACCGATGCGTCCTCTACGTCTTTCGCTGTGCAGTCTACTTTGCCAGTACCGAGCAACACGACCCGGACCTTTTGAAGTGGTGGCGGTGGAAGGATCGGAAGCCATCGGCATGCCACTCAGAAATCTGAAGAGAAACCTCCTTGCCGTGTGCATCCCTACCGGAACTGAAACTTTTTCTCAGTAAAGAGTCTCAGGCAGGTGTCTACTATCTCAGGATCATACAGAACACCCCTGTTCTGTGAGATCTCCTCTAAGGCCTTGTCGATGCCGTGAGCCGGGCGGTACGGTCGGCGAGAGG
>CAYQOD010000310.1:0-2022 GCA_964419065.1 uncultured Thermodesulfobacteriota bacterium
TTTCGATCAGGGCTGCAAGCTGCTGTGCACTCGGCTCCTTTCCCTCGATCTCCACTGCCACTTGGGTGAGTCCGTAGGATTCGGCAAAATAGCCAAAGGCAGGATGGAAGACGTAGAACTTTTTACCCCTCACCGATGCAAGGGCCTCGGTGATCTTTGCATCCACGCGATCGAGATCGGCCTGGAATGCCCGCAGGTTCTCCCTGAATTCCGACGCATGCATGGGGGCGATTCGGATCAGCGCCTCGCAGATGGTGTTCGCCTGGGTCTTGACCCGCTTAGGATCGAGCCAGATGTGGGGATCGGGTACCTGAATACCTTTGTCGCTTTTAAAGTAGCGAAGCTTCACACCTGTTCGGGTGTCAACGATCTGCACGTTTTTAAAGGTACTAGATATCTTATCGATGAACCCCTTCTCGAAGGTGGTGCCGATCCGGAAGTAGACCTGCGAGCGATTCAGTTTGGCCATCTGTTTCGGCGTCGGCTCGTAGGTATGTGGCGACTGACCAGGGCCCACCAGGACATCGACCTCGACATATTCCCCTCCAACCCGCTCGACGAAGTACTTCTGCGGCAGGATGCTGACGAAGGCCTTGATCTTTCCGGCTGGGGTCTGTGCCAGGGATACATCACTGGCCGTAAGGACAGCCACGAGGCCCACCAGGAGTGCGAGCAATGATCTTCGCATACGGTTTTTCCCTGCAATGTGAGGTGATCCTTTAGTGTGCGTGTTCATCCGGTGCCCGTGAACAGATCAAGAAGAGTTCATTGCATTCATCGCACCGTTTGAGGGAATGGTCATGGGTAAAGGCGCTCCAGTGGCGTTTCTGGCCCGGGGTGAGCACACCTTTGCCACCACAGAGGGGACAGGCGCCTCCGAGTGCCGCCATGATCGCTGAACGGATAAACTCAGAACGATTAGGGATTCCCTTGATCACTTCAAAGAGATCCTCATCGACCTTGAATGTGACGATCTCCTGTCTCTTTTTCATGGTATGCATCGCTCCTTTTGGGACCGCCAAGTATTATTATTTTGTAATACCTATTTGTCAAGGCCTGTTCAGGGTCTGCCCATTCAGGATCTACTGTGCTTCTTCGGAAAGGGCTGTGCGATGTCCTTCATGGCATTGATGGCCTGCTATTTGACGTCTGCCTCGTTATCGTATCCTCGGGTTTCCCAGTAGCCTTTGTACGGTTTGTCCGACAGTTCAATCCGCGTGACCCACTTCACCCACTTGTATCCCCATTTTGATTCAGCCACCACCTGAAAGGGGAACCCCCTCTTGGCATCCAGGATCTTCCCATTAATTTTGGCCGCCATCATGACGTCAAGACGGGTTACATCATCGTAGGAGAGGGACGATGAATAGCCATCGGCTGCGTAGAAGATAACGGTCCGTACTCCTTTCCGGGGCCTAGCCAAGGCCAGCAGGTCGGCCAGGCGCACCCCTTCAAAGAGGAGATACTCATCCCAGCCCTCCACGCAGTGAAGGGTGAGGGCCCGTTTCACTATCGGCAATTTCAGAACTTCCTGATAACTCAGGGATTGGGGGACTTCCACCAGACCCCTTATCTCAAGACGATAGGTCTCGATATCCAGTTGCTGTGGCCCCTTGATGGAATTATCATACGTCCTGTCAAAGGGATCGAGGGGTTTCCCCTGATATTCCCGAATTTCATTCTCAGCATGGACCATGGCTCCTCCGATCAGCCCCGTGAATACCATCAGAGGCAGAAGATACTTCACACTGATAAACATCCCCACATCTCCCTATGTTGTCTATGGTATAATGGTTGAAAGGGTTTGGGACACGTTTTAGAACGACGTGTCCCGATAACACCTCGGATTTATTTCCCCAGCTTCTCCAGTTCTCTGACGAGATCTTCGAGGCGTGGCCTCTTGTTGATGTCGTGGACGTCGATATATCTGATGATCCCCTTTTTATCGATTACGAACAGGGCCCTTTCCGAGGCGCCATCGGAACGCAGCACACCATAGTTATCCGCCACCGCCCCGTAGGG
>CAYQOD010000311.1:0-2008 GCA_964419065.1 uncultured Thermodesulfobacteriota bacterium
ACTTATCATACCACAAGGAAGTTAGGCTTCCTTATTTCTATTTTGGACTTATATGATTGAAGATATTATATTATAGCGCATTTAATGTGGGTGAAGATGTCCGAACCTTGTTCACGCCAACCCCACCAGCCTTCTGAACCCCTCTTCGTCGATGATGGTGAGGCCTAACTCCCTGGCCTTGGCGTATTTCGATCCGGGGGCCTTTCCCGCCACGACATAGTCCACCCGCTTACCCACGCTGGAGGCAACCCCCCCTCCGAGCCCCTCCACCAGGTCTTTGGCCTCGTCCCTGGTCATGCCCTCCAAGGCACCGGTGAAGAGGAAGACCTTTCCCCTCAAGGGCTCCTCTCTCTCCCCCGTCGGTCCCTCTATCTCCACCCCTGCCCTGCGGAGCCGTTTGATGACCTCTCTGTTTCTCTCGTCCCTGAAAAACCTCACCACGCTCTGCGCCACCTCAGGGCCTATCTCCGGGATCGCCACTAGTTCCTCCTCCGTGACCTGGAAGAGTTTCTCTACCGATTGCATTCGCTGGGCCAACACCTGGGATATGTGTTCCCCCACGTGCCTGATCCCCAGGGCATAGATGAAGCGGGCGAGGGAAGGATGTTTGCTCCCCTCCAAGGCCTCTCGGAGGTTGTGTGCCGATTTCTCGGCCATCCGCTCCAGCCGGGCGAGGTCACCGTTAGAAAGATCGTACAGGTCGGCGATATCCGCCACCAGACCCCTTTCCACCAGTTGATCGATGAGCTTTACCCCGAGACCGTCGATATCCATGGCCCTCTTGGATGCGAAGTGCCTGATCCTCCCCTTCAGTTGGGCAGGGCAGGAGATGCCGACGCAGCGATGAATAGCCTCGCCGGGGAGGCGGATCACGTCGGCCCCGCAGACAGGGCACGTATCGGGCATGGTGAACCGCCGTTCGGCCCCGGTCCTCTTGGATTCTATGACCTTGACCACCTCCGGGATCACGTCACCCGCCCGCTGTACCACCACCGTATCCCCGATCCTGACATCCTTCTTATCGATCTCATCCTGATTGTGGAGGGTCGCCCGCTTGACCTCTACCCCCCCAATCCTCACCGGTTCCATCTCGGCCACCGGGGTCAGGGCACCGGTGCGCCCCACCTGGGCCCTGATATCGATGATCCTGGTAGTCGCCTCCTTGGCGGGAAACTTGTATGCCAAGGCCCAGCGAGGGCTCCGGGAGACCTCCCCGAGCCTGCGCTGGAGCTCGTAGCTGTTTACCTTGATGACCACACCATCCATTTCGTACGGGTGCTCATCGTGTAATTCATTGATATCATTGTAGTAATCGATGGCATCCTCAATGGTGGCGCACCGCCGGATCAGGGGATTTACCCGCAGCCCCCACTCCGGCAGCACCTGGAGGACCTCCCAGTGGCTCTCAAACTCCCTCCCCCGCACCTCTCCGATGCCGTAACAGAAGATCTTGAGGGGCCTGCGGGCGGTGATGGAGGAGTCGAGTTGGCGCAGTGAGCCCGCAGCGGCGTTGCGGGGGTTGGCGAAGAGGGGCTCGCCGCGCTCCTCCCGCTTCTTGTTGAGCGCCTTGAAGTCCTCTACCTCCATGTAGACCTCCCCCCGCACCTCCAGCCGCTCGGGAGAGGGCTCTTCCTTCTCGACGAGGTGCAGGGGGATGGTCTTGATGGTCCGCAGGTTCTGCGTCACGTCCTCGCCGATAACCCCGTCCCCCCTGGTGGAGCCCACTGAAAACTCACCGCGCTCATAGACCAATTCGACGGCGACCCCGTCGAGCTTTGGTTCCGCCACATACTCGATCTCGTAATCGGCCTTGAGGAAGCGTTTGACCCGCTGGTCGAACTCCATGACCTCCCCTTCCTGCATGGCGTTGGCAAGGCTCAGCATAGGTATGGTGTGGGTCACCGTGCCGAACTCCTCCAGGGGAGGGGCGCCCACGCGCTGGGTGGGGGAGTTGGGGGTTTTAAGCCCTGGGTACTTTTCCTCCAGCCTCTCCAGTTCCCGCATCAAG
>CAYQOD010000312.1:0-2004 GCA_964419065.1 uncultured Thermodesulfobacteriota bacterium
GGGAACTTCACAGCTACGAAGTCCCGGAGATTATCGCAGTTACCATTGCAGAGGGAGATCCTGATTACCTGCGCTGGATTGAAGAGGTAACCGCTAAAGGAGATTGACTATGGGAAGTGTATTGAAAAAGCGACGCAAAAAGATGCGAAAACACAAGCACAAAAAACGGCTTGCCAGAGATCGCCACAAGAGAAAACGGTAAGCGGTAGCCCTCCATGAGATCCCTTGTACCTCATCTCATCCTCTTTGTGCTGACCATCCTCTCTACCATCGTTATTGGGGGACCCATCTATTCTATTGCTGTCATGACCATCCTGTTGACGCATGAGATGGGGCACTACCTGGCAAGTCGCCGATACGGAGTGCCCTCCTCACTCCCCTATTTCATCCCCCTTCCCCTTCCACCCTTTGGTACCTTGGGGGCCGTCATACGGTCGAAGGGGATCATCCCACACCGCAAGGCCCTCTTTGACATTGGGGCATGGGGACCTCTCTTCGGCCTCTCCCTCGCGGTGCCCGCAGTCGTGGTGGGGCTCCTCTTATCTGAGGTCGTAGATGCATCGCAGCTACCGGCGGAGAGTCTCGTATTGGGGAATTCTCCCCTCTTTTCCTTGCTGCAAAGGGTAACTCTGGGCGGCCTTCCACCTCAGACCGACGTGGTGCTGCACCCCATCGCCTATGCCGGGTGGGTAGGGCTCTTCATAACCGCCCTGAATCTCCTGCCGGCAGGACAGTTGGATGGTGGGCACATCATCTACTCCATCTTTGGCCGACGCAGCACTTTTATCTTTCGTCTCACCTTGGGTGGTATAAGCCTCATCTGTCTGATCTACAATGTGGGATGGTTACTGTTGGTGTTATTCTTGCTGCTGATCGGCTTCAAGCATCCCCCACCCCTCGATGACCATACCCCTTTGGATCGACACAGAAAGCTCACCGGAGCCTTAGCCTTCTTGATATTCTTCACCTCCTTTACGCCTATACCGTTCCCCGCATTCGCTATGGGGATACAAGACATCCTTAAAACGTGGTTGAATCTATGAGCGAGGTGGATCTCCATGTACACACCACCGCTTCCGACGGGACCATGAGCCCCGCCGAGGTGGTACGGTACGCCAAAGAGAAGGGGCTCAAGGCCATAGCCATCACCGACCATGACACCGTGGAGGGGGTCGAAGAGGGTGTGCAGGAGGGGGAACTGGTAACCCTTGAGGTGATCCCTGGAGTTGAGGTGAGCGTCGATTTCCCCCGGGGCACCATGCACCTGCTGGGATACTTCATCGACCACCGCTGCCCGGCATTGCTGGAACAATTGAAACACCTGCAGCGGTACAGGGCTGAGCGAAACAATAAGATAATAACAAAACTCAAGGCGTTAGGGATTGATATTGATCTCTCTGAGGTAGCACAGATCGCCGAAGATGGACAGATCGGACGCCCTCACTTCGCCCGGATACTCGTACAAAAAGGCTACGCCAAAAGAATCCAAGAGGCCTTTGATCGTTTCCTGTACAAGGGGGGACCTGCCTACGTGGAGAAATTCAAACTCTCACCGGAAGAGGCCTTGAGATTTATCACCAAGGCTGGGGGGGTAGCGAGCCTGGCCCATCCCTTCACCCTCAACCAGATCCAGGGAAAGAAACTGGAGGATCTCATAGCGAAACTGCACGGGCACGGGTTGGAGGGGATTGAGGTATACTACCCAGAACACACAGAGGGACAGAGGAGGTTCTACCGATACCTGGCACAAAGATACGGGCTCCTCATCACCGGGGGGAGCGATTTTCATGGCCTGAACAAAGAGGGGGCGGATCTGGGGGAAGGCCATGGAGACATGGAACTCCCCTATAGCCTGGTGGAGGGGCTCAAGGCGAGACGGAGGGCCCGTCTCGATATATAATACGGAGGGGAGGGGGTGAGACTATGATTAAGGCCTATATCTTGGTCAGTCTGGTCCCTGGGCTGGAGACCAACACCATCCCTCAGATCAGCGCCCTTCCAGGG
>CAYQOD010000313.1:0-2001 GCA_964419065.1 uncultured Thermodesulfobacteriota bacterium
ACTCAAATCTATCTACCCCAAGCCATGGGGCCATAAAAAACTGGGGGTGGGCAAGCCTCACCACCCCGTTGACAAAGATAAAGCACTATTCTACTCTCATACTACGTAACGAAGGGTTTTTCTTTTTCACTCGTTGGGGGGGCAGTTTATCTCGCGCCCTGTTAGAGGGCGTACTCTCTGTGAGAGGAGGCTTGATCTATGTTCATTAAACATCGTGGTTTTGAGCCTGTTGTAGATTCGTCAGTGTTCGTGGCGCCAACCGCTGTTCTTGTAGGGAGGGTTCGGGTTGGTCCAAGGTCACGGATACTGTATGGGGCCGTCTTGGATTCAGAGGGCTCAAGGGTTGAAGTTGATGAATGTACAATAATCTGTGAGAACGCCGTTCTCAGGGCAACTGCATCTGGAGACGTGGATCATCCTGTCCTCATCGGTGATCATGTTTTCATCTCACCTCACGCGACCCTTTTAGGCTGTACCATAGAATCCTGTTCTTACATAGCAACTGGTGCGACCGTTTTACAGGGGGCAACAGTCCATTCAGGAGGGGTTGTAGCAGTGGGGGCCCTTGTTCATGCGAATACAGTGGTCCCAGGCGAGTTTTTTGTTCCTCCCAATACCATCGCCATCGGAGATCCTATCAAGCTCTATAGCCCCGACGAAAAAGAAGCCCTGACTCATGCCATAAGATCCATCGGCTTTGCTAAGGTCGCCTTTGGCGTGAAAGCCCAATGGGAAGATCGCATTTCGAGATACATGCAATCTACAGAGGTACGGTCAAAGGAATTTGAAGGCCACTTCGATGATATCATTTTGCAGAAAAAACAAAATGCTTGTGCATCGCGGCACTGATAGCACGTAAAAACGCAACCCTCTCCGTCTGCAGGAGTGGGTATTCGCTGATTCTTCATGAAAGGAGATAGGATCGAGCTATGAATGTGGACAGAGAGAAGATTGAACGGATCACTATCACCGGTTCCCTTGACGATTTCAAGGAGGCCCATGAATACTGCGCTGCCAACGGGTTTCGCATCATCCAAAACAATCCGTGTTTAACCGGTGGAGACCGGAGCAATGAGATCGCCATGTTTGAGCTCGTGACAGAGAAGGAGATCGAAACATAGTGGATTCTTCAATAGAGCAATCTACACCTGTTGATCTCTGGTACACACGCTGTGGAACCTAAAAAGAGGACCATATTCGGATGGTGCATGTATGACTGGGCGGACTCCGCCTTCGCCACGACCATCCTGGCAGCGGTGCTCCCCCTCTACTTCGTCTCCATCGTCCCCGAGGGGGGGGTGGACATCACCATCTTTGGGTTCACCTTCCATACCTTCGCCACCCCCCTGTGGAGCTACAGCATCACCATCGCCATGACCATCGTGGCGGTGTGTGCCCCGGTGCTGGGGGCCATCGCCGACTACTCCCGATCAAAGAGAAAATTCCTCATCTTCTTCTGTTACCTCGGGGCCCTCTTCACTGCACTGCTGGTTACGGTCGGGTATGGAGATTACCTCCGGGCATCACTTCTTTTCATTATAGCCACCATCGGTTTTGCCGCCGGCAATGTCTTCTACAACGCCTTTCTGCCGGAGATCGCCCCTGAAGGGGAGCGGGAATACGTCTCCGGCAAGGGGTTTGCCTACGGATATGTGGGGGGAGGATTGCTCCTGATCCTGAATCTCCTGATGATCCAGAAGCACAGCTGGTTCGGCATCCCCGATATGGCGTGGGGGTCCCGGCTCAGCTTTCTCACCGTCGGTATCTGGTGGGGATTGTTCGCCATCCCCACCTTCATGTATGTCAAGGATAGGAAGGACAAGGTAACGGAAAGAGTTACGTATATCCGTCATGGATTTATGGCGCTGGCCCATACCTTCCGTAAGATGAGGAATTTCAAAGAGCTCTTGAAATTTCTCATCAGTTATCTCATCTATAATGACGGCATCCAGACGGTGATCGTCATGGCGGCCATCTTCGGCCGTGAGGAGTTGGGATTTG
>CAYQOD010000314.1:0-1994 GCA_964419065.1 uncultured Thermodesulfobacteriota bacterium
GCTATGCCGTAGACGAGGACACAGACTATGGTCGCCAGGGCCACGAAGTAAAAGGGGTAGGTAAATTCTTCAAGGTATCGGTAATCGACCACGAAGACCAGCAGGCCGAGAAACGCCCCTATTCCGAACCATAAGAGCTGCCTCTGGTAGAAGGAGGCCCCATTCTCCGGCATATTGACGGTGGCACTATAGAGGTTGACGATCCCGATCGTCATCAGGACGAAGGTCAGGGTGATCAGCCTGCCATCCAGTTGACCCCACAACTTCCTCTCGATCACTGCTCCCCTCCTCTGCGAGAGAGGTACCTCCGTATCATCTCCCGGGCCAGGGGGGCGGCAACGGAACCTCCCTGGCCACCATGCTCAATCAGGACCACCACAGCGATCTTAGGGGCATCTGCAGGGGCATAGGCCACAAACCATGCGTGATCCCGCAATTCATACGGCATCTCCTCAGGTCTCAACCTCCTCCCCCCTCCCCTGAGTTTAACCACCTGCGCGGTGCCCGTCTTCCCAGCTACGTCCACCCCAGCGAGGCGTGCGGCCCGTCCTGTCCCAGTTTCATCTTTCGTGACACCAACCAAGGCATCCTTTATCGTATCCAGAGTCCCTTGAGAAACGGGCAATTTCCCGATCTCCTCGGGGTGATATTCCCACAGGACCTTCTTGTCGAGATCCTCCACGCGTTTTGCTACCTGGGGCTTGAAGAGGACCCCGTCATTGGCAACGGCACTGATGAGGTTGAGCATCTGGAGAGGGGTTACCAAGAGAAAACTCTGGCCTATGGCCATGGAGATGGTCTCCCCCGCATACCATGGTTCACCCAATCGCTCCTGCTTCCACTCCGCAGAGGGGATCAACCCCTCCTTCTCACCCGGGAGGCCTATGCCCGTCGGCCTCCCGAGTCCGAAACCCTTCGCATATGAGCTCAACCGCTCCACACCCAACCTCTCCCCCACATGATAGAAATATACATCGCACGACTCCACCACCCCCCGATAGAAACTTATTGCCCCGTGCCCTGCGCTCCGCCAGCACTGATACTCCCTCCCTCCTCGGGTGTATGCCCCATAACAGTAAAAGGTGGTCTGAGGGGTTATCACCCCCTCCTCTAAACCCGCCGCCGCCGTCACGATCTTGAAGACAGAGCCAGGGGGGTAAAGGCCCTGAATACCCTTATTGTGAAGGGGGCGCAAGGGATGGGAGGTCAGCGTTTCCCACTCCTTGGCCGATATCCCCTCAGCAAAGAGGACCGGCTGAAAGGAAGGCCTGCTGCAATAGGCCAGGATCTCACCGGTTGCCGGATCCATGGCGATGATGACCCCCGTCTTTTCACCCAAGAGTTCCTCTCCGTACCTCTGGAGATCGAGGTCTATCGTCAGGTAGAGATTATGTCCAGGAGCGGGCGGGACTTCACTGATAACCCGTATCTCTTTCCCCACAGCATCCACCTCCACCTGTCTTCCACCATCGATCCCCCTCAGATGTCCTTCCCACCTCCATTCCACCCCGCATTTTCCCACCCAGTCCCCCATCGTGTACCCTCTCTTCTCCTTCAACTCCTCCTTATTGATCTCCCCGACGTAACCCAGTATGTGAGCGGCCATTGCTCCATAGGGGTATGTCCTTATCGGCTCAATCCGGATCTCCACTCCGGGGAGATCCAGGCTATGCGTCTTTAAAAGGCTCAACTCACTCCACGAGATATCCCGTTTAACCGTTACCGGCTGAAAGGGAGGGCGATCTCTATCCGTGATCGCGCGCTCTATGTCCCCGGGGGGGAGATGGAGAAGCTGTGAGAGCTGACTCGCTAATCCCTTCAGGTTGTCCACATCTTCAGGCATTACCATGACGTTAAAGGAGGGGCGGTTGTCTGCCAATACCCTGCCGCTTCTATCCCAGATCATCCCCCGCACGGCTGGGATCTTCCTCAGCCGTATCCTATTGTTCTCGGAGAGGAACCGAAGTTCCTGCCACTTGACTATCTGAATATAC
>CAYQOD010000315.1:0-1991 GCA_964419065.1 uncultured Thermodesulfobacteriota bacterium
ATTTACTTTTTTTCCATTATTATAATTAATAGCAAATTTATCAAATTTTGTCAAGCGATAATTTTCCCGTAATCCAGGGTCTCTCTGTGCCCCCAAGATCCTCTCGATGAACGTAATTCCTTTACAGGTTGGCTTAACGCGGATGGTAGGTTCTATCTATTTACCTAGAAAATAACCATATAACATTTCCTCTCCCCCGGGGGAGAGGACTTCGTCGTGAGCCCTTCGGCGGAAAGACATGTCGACTCGCTCAGGGCCGAACCGCTCAGTCGAACGATGAAGGTGAAGGGGGAAAATTATAACTACCCTCACCCCGACCGCTCGGCTGAGCTCGCCACAAGCCCTCTCCCGCCAGCGGGAGAGGGAGTAGATAGTATCTTCATGGTTCGTGGGTGACGAAGCCTCATGGACAATTTAGGAGAGGTCAGATGAAGGGCCCTGGAGCGGGAGGATCACCGAGAAAGTGGAACCCTTCCCTACCTCACTCTCTACCGTTATCTCTCCTTGATGCTCCTTGACGATCCCATAACAAACGGAGAGCCCCAATCCCACTCCCCTTTTATTTTTCTGGGTAGTAAAGAAGGCCTCAAATATCTTATCTTGGATATCTTTTGGAATGCCCACCCCGGTATCTTTGAACCTCACCACCACGTTCTCTTCTTCTTTTTTCGTCTCGAATCGCAACTCCCCCCCATAAGGCATGGCAGACCTGGCATTGAGGATCAGGTTCAAAAAGACCTGTCTCAATTGATTGGACGAGGCCATAAGCTTGGGGAGGTTGGGATCTAAGACCATCTCAACCTTTATATTATGGTCCCTCAATTGTCTTGCCAGAAAGATTCTAAGTTCTTCAAGGATTTCATTCAGATCAGTCGGCCCCCTCTCTTCCTTATCGGGCGCAAAGAAATTGAGCATCTTGCGCAATAGATCAGCGATCCTCTTCGTCTCCTCAAGAGACATGTCGAGGAAACGGCGCTTAGGGCTCTGTGGATTTACCTCACCCTTGAGGAGTTCCAAACTGTTCATAATACCGTAGATAGGATTGTTCAGTTCGTGGGCAATCTGGGAGGTCACCCTCCCAAGGGCAGCCAGCTTTTCCGCCTCAGAGAGGCGGTGTTGGATCTCTTGAAGCTCTCTCTCCATCCGCAGCTGCTCCCGAAGATCGGTGAAGATCCCGACGGTAGCGACCTCCTCTCCCCTCTCATCATAGATGATGGCAGCGGACAAACTTCCATCGATCAGCTCCCCCATCTTGTTTTTGTGAATGATCCTGAATGAATTCAGTTTTCCCACACCACCGTACTCGGGGCTTCGCATCTTCTCCATAATAACCTTGGCCATACCGGGAGGGTATATCTCACGGATATTCATCTTGCCGATCACCTCTTCAGACTTATATCCAAGGAGTCGCTCCGCCCCGCCGTTAAAAATGAGGATGTCCCCCTTCATATCGGTGGCGATGATTCCATCTATCGAACTCTCGATAAGTCTGGTCAGGAACTCAATGGCCTCCCTGATCTCCCTCTCCATCTTCTTGCGCGGAGTAATATCGATGTTTAAGCCCTCGTAGGCGACGATCTTCCCCTCTTCGTCTCTGCGAACGAACCCCGTCAGGAGTATAGATATCCGCTCCCCATCCTTACGTCTGAAGTCCACTTCAAAGTCCTTCACATACCCCTTTTCCTCTATGAGTTCTCTTAAGCGATTTCTATCATCAGGATTCCGGTAGACCTCACTGGCAATGTCCAGTTGCAGAAACTCATCCTTGCCCTCATATCCTAGGATATCCAGCAGGGCCTGATTGCAGTCCAGAAATCTCCCTTCAGGGGTGCTTACGAAGGCCCCCACCGGGAGCTTCTCAAAGAGGTTTCGGTATCTCCGCTCTGACTCCCTCAACTCAAGTTCAAACCTCTTTCGCTCCGTTATATCTCCCAGATAGACATAGGTCTTCTTTTTACCATCTTCGTGGGCGATGGAGATGCAGACCTCCA
>CAYQOD010000316.1:0-1976 GCA_964419065.1 uncultured Thermodesulfobacteriota bacterium
TCCTGCCAGGCGTGAGATCATGCCGAGCAGCGGCCGTTCCATCAGATCCGGGGGGAGCTGAACGTGTTGTAAGAGGTCCTCCTTGCATACCATCTTTCCCGCAAAATCATCCTGACGGTAATGAGCCGCCAGGTTGGGGTCGTCTTCAGGGTTCCACATTGCGTAGTCAACCCCATTAAGGATGCCGACCAGCTTGTCGGACTTGTCTTTCAGGACTCCCTCCAGGCCATAGCCGAACTCGGGCGTTTGGATCTCCTTGGCGTAGGTGGGGCTGACGGTAGTCACCTGATCCGCAAAGACGATCCCACCTTTCAAGAAATTGACTTTTCCCCAGAACTCCAACCCCGCAACGGAGAAGAGACGGGGGGGCAACCGCAAGCTGGGAAAGGTTTCGGCGGCGAAAATCCCCTGATACCCGAGGTTGTGAATGGTAAAGACCGTCCTGGTCTTCGCCAAGAGGGGGTGAGCCGAAGCGGCGGTCTTCAGATAGACCGGGATCAGGGCCACCTGCCAGTCATGGCAGTGAATGACGTCCCATCTCTGATCGAGGACCGTACTCAGTGCCATGACTGCCTGCGAGAAGAAGGTAAAGCGCCGGGCATTGTCGAAGTAGTCCCCCTTGGAAGTACCGTAGAGAGAGGTGCGGTCAAAGAACTCATCGCGCTGCACGAAAAAGATGGGGATCTCCTCGGTCAGCCACCCCTGGTGGATATCCGCCGTGAATTCATCGTCATCCACCCGGATGGGAACATCTTCGGCCACCACCTCCAGGTCCCACGCCCCTTCACGGACAGTACGGTAGAACGGCATCACGAGGGTCGGTGCTACACCTAAAGGAACCAGTGCCTTGGGCAGGGCCTCGCACACATCGGCCAGCCCTCCGGTCTTGGCAAACGGGGCAATCTCAGGGGAGGCGAACAGAACGTTCAGGGTCTTTTTTGCACTCATGGTCTGTTACCCTTTGTGAGTGAATGTTCCTTACATATTCCAGCCGCCGGTCACCTCCAGGATGGTACCGGTCATATAGCTGGAATCGTCAGAGGCGAGAAAGGCCACCACATGGGCGATGTCCTCAGGGTGCCCCACCCGCTTCAAGGGTATCTCATCAATCATCGACTTGAGGTACTTCTCCGGTATCCCCCTCAGCAGGGAGGTATCGACCAGCCCAGGCATGATGGCGTTGACGTTGATGTTATACCGTGCTACCTCTTTGGCCACGCTCCTGGTAAATCCGACGATGGCCGCCTTGGAAGCAGCGTAGTTGGCATCCCCCACGGCACCGATGCGGCCGTAGATGGAGGAGATGCTGATGATCTTGCCTGAGCGTTGCTTGATCATATGGGGAACCGCGGCCTGAGTACCGTAGAAGATCCCTTTCAGGTTCACGTTGAGAACCTCATCCCACTGCTCATCCTTCAATCGCTGTAGCACATTGCTGCGGGCGATACCGGCGTTGTTCACTAAGATATCAACCCCACCGAGCTCCTGCACCGCCGTCTGAATCAGTTTCTCTACCGCATCCCGCTGGGAGACATCAGCGATGACAGCCACAGCCTTCTTCCCCAGGGCCTGAATTTCCCGGGCGGTCTGAGGGGCGGTCTCGGGATTGATATCATCGACGATGACGTCGGCACCCCGCTGGGCCAGTTTCAGAGCGGTCGCCTTGCCGATCCCCTGCCCGGCCCCGGTTACGATGGCCCGCTTTCCTGTCAGATCCATAGGAATCCTCCTTGCCAAATGAACAACTGCTTAAAAAATAACCCTTTTAAAGCCCCCCACCCCCCTTTTAAAGGGGGGCAAGGAGGTATGAGCCATTTTCATTTCATTGTTTGCGGGTGACGCTCCGTCATGATGGATTGCTTGAAAAATATATACCACAATCTTACCTAGAAAATAAAACCTCTGGATTTCCTCTCCCCTTGGGGAGAGGATTAAGGTGAGGGGGAAAAATTATAACCACCCTCACCCCCCGGCCT
>CAYQOD010000317.1:0-1967 GCA_964419065.1 uncultured Thermodesulfobacteriota bacterium
ACCATAGGTGCGGTGAGCGTGGGGGGAATCGACCTCCTCCACCAGCTCTATCGCCCCCTGCTCTTTCCGGTCCTCCAGGCCGAGGCCCCGTACTGTTACCGGTGCCCTCTGGGACACATCTGGCCGGAGTGCGACATGGAGTGCCTTAACGATCTGGAGAGAATCCTCAAGAAACATCACCACGAGGTCGCCGCCCTCATCATCGAGCCCCTGGTCCAGGGGGCGGCTGGGATGATCTGCCAGCCCCCGGGTTTTCTCAGGGGCGTGAGGGAACTCTGCACCCGCTATGGGGTGCTGATGATCGCCGACGAGGTCGCCGTGGGCCTCGGCAAGACCGGAAAGATGTTCGCCTGTGAACATGAGGACGTCAGCCCGGACCTCATGGCCTTGTCCAAGGGTATTACCGGAGGGTATCTCCCCCTGGCCGCTACCCTGACGGCAGATGAGGTATACCAGGCCTTTCTCGGCGAATACCACGAATTCAAGACCTTCTTTCACGGTCATACCTACACGGGAAACCCCCTGGCCTGTGCCGCCGCCCTGGCCAACCTGGAGGTCTTCGAAAAGGACAAGACCCTGGAAAAACTTGCCCCCAAGATCGAGTTTCTTACATGGAGGCTGGAGGGGTTCAAGGACCTGCCCATCGTGGGGGATGTGAGACAGCGGGGGGTCATGGTGGGCATCGAGCTGGTGGCCGACACGGAGACCAAGGAGCCGTTCCCTCCCCAGGAGAAGATCGGCATCAGGGTAAGCTTGGAGGCCCGAAAGCGGGGCCTCATCATCCGTCCCCTGGGGGATGTCACCGTCCTCATGCCTCCACTGAGTATCACCGAGCGTGAGCTGGAGCGGCTCATTGAGGTGACCTATCAATCGATCAAGGCGATAACAGAAGAGCTCGGGCGATGATAGACTTCCATACCCATATCTTCTCACCTGACGCACGGGAGCACAGAGTTCAACTGGCGCAGAAAGATCCCACCTTCTCCCTCATCTACGCCGACGAGAAGGCCCGGATGATCGGCGTCGAGGAGCTCTTGCAGGCGATGCAGCAGGAGGGGGTGGAGGCATCGGTGGTCTGCGGGTTCCCATGGTACCACCCGGAACTCTGCCGGAGGGAGAACGACTACCTGCTCGAGTGCTCCCACCGCTACCCCGAAGGGATCATCCCCTTTGTCTCGCTGCCCGCTGATGAACGAGAGGCGATGGCGGAGCTTGAGCGGTGTGTCGCAGCCGGGGCACGGGGTGTGGGGGAACTGGCCCCGGGGACCTACGGTGAAGCGCCCTGGGACCAAGAGGTCATCAGCTCCATCTTCGCTGCCATCACGGAGAAGGGTCTTCCCGTCCTCGTCCACGTCAATGAGCCCCTGGGACACCCGTATCCCGGCAAAGGGAGGGTGGGGCTGCACCAGATCGAGTCCCTGCTTGAGGCAGCCCAGGGTATGGAGATCGTCCTGGCCCACATGGGCGGTGGATTCTTCTTCTACGAGCTCATGCCAGAGATCGCCGCCCTCTGCCGAGGCGTCTATTACGATACGGCCGCCGCACCCTTCATCTACGACAAGAGGGTCTACGCCATCGCCATCTCCATTATCGGGGCGCAGGGGATCCTGTTCGGCTCCGACTACCCCCTCATCTCTCCGTCGAGATACGCCAAGGAAATGAAGGACGCTGGTATCGCAGGAGAGGATCTCAAATCCATCCTGCAGCTCAACGCCCAACGGCTCTTGGGCAATCCATGAGGCCCATGCAAAGATTTTGACATCCTCCCTCAACTTTGTCAGAATAGTGGGACATGTACGAGCTGGTGATCAGATCGCAGTTTGCCGCGGCCCATAACCTGAGAGACTACGGCGGAAAGTGTGAGGCCCTCCACGGCCACAACTGGCACGTGGAGGTCGTGGTGAGGGCCGACTTCCTGGGAGAGGGAGGGATGGTGGTGGACTTCCGCATCCTGAAGGAGGAGGTCG
>CAYQOD010000318.1:0-1948 GCA_964419065.1 uncultured Thermodesulfobacteriota bacterium
AACCCTCCTCCACCTCTATGATCTCCTTCCCCTTATACGTGCCGCAATGGGGACAAACGCGATGGGGTAACTTTGGTTCATGACATTGAGGACAGAGCGAGAGATTGAAGGGGGTTAGTCTATCGTGGGCCCTCCTCTTATCTCGCCTCGTTTTGGAAGTTCTTCTCTTAGGAAGGGCCATTATCTGCTCCTTTGGGGAAGATTTGGTCTGAGACCTTTGAGAACGGCGAACCGAGGATCTCTTAAGTCCCGATCGCACCCACATTCGCCGCGATTTCGATCCGCACCACAAACACTGCACAGCCCCTTACACTCCTCATGACAGAGCGGTTTGATGGGGATGTTAAGCCATATCTGCTCCTCTACGATCTCCCGTACATCCAGTCCCCCCTCAGACAGAAAGCTGATATCCATCTCTGCGGGTAGCAGTTCCCGCTCTTCTTCCCGCGGGGCATACTCCATGAGGAGAAAGGACTCTTCAAACTCCGATACGATAGGGAGGGTGAACTCCCTGAGGCACCGAACACAGTGGATAGCTACCGCCGTCTCTATGTGCCCCTTGACCTCGATACCCTTGGGGGTACGACGGAGTAAAAGGCTCCCCCTCACCGGAGAGGCCATGGTTATTTCCTCCTCTCCTCGGGGGTCCTGGAGACAAAAAGGGGACAATTCATATAAAGAAATTTCCCTCCCTTTTGGAGGGATGTCTTCCCATTGCACGATCATCTGATTATCTTGATCTCCCGTTACCGCAATTTCTGGGCGGTAAGATTTATCTAACCCCTGAATTTAGAGATATAAGTATATATATCTCCTTTTTTTTGTCAAGGCTAAATATACCATGCCTGGGGGCGAAAATGGAAGATCAGCCATCACACGCCGTGGTATTCGAGACGTGCAACTGCTGGATTTATCTACTGAACTACCCGCCTCACCTCCTTCCAGATCTGCATCCGAAGGCATTGGCCACAACAGGGTGGTACAGAGACACAGCAAAGCGTTGGGTATACGGATAACACTTGGCAAGCAGCATAAAGGTGATGTTGTCTGATTGTTGTTCTTCCAACGTATCAAAGTTCCCCCCGCCCTTTGAGATGATCAGATCGGTCTTTTCCATGAGTTCCCTCACCTTGCTTGAACATCGGTGTAGAATGGTACCGGGCAGGGGTCCATCAATACCATTCTCAAGGACGGTTGCTACCTTGTCCATTCCTATCGACCGGGCCTCCAGTACGGTGGCGTCATTGAGCGTGGGAGAGCCCCTGACAATGAAGACAACATCGGTATGATACTCTCGTTGAAGGGTTTCGATGAACAGTTTATCGAAGACGATCTCCCCGGCATTGTCGCCGATGTATACGAGGGATCTGCTTGCCTCCAGGCGGTTTTTGAAGTCCTCCCATACCCCTTGGGGGAGCGAATAGTGAGCCTTCTCTGTTACAGTCTTTTCGATATCCACGCCTTTATCAGCTATCATGAGATCGAGGGCATTGCCGAGGATTGCGAGCTTCATGGCCATGGTGAGCGGTTCGGGATCCTCATCGACCAGCTTCTGTAAAAAGGGGTACAGTTCCATTGCCCTCTGGTTTTGCCGTGACTTGATGGAATCAAAGGGGTCATGCTTGCCAGTTGCCTCCTGGATCGTTTTCATCACCTCTTCGATGACCTCCGGGCTCGTGACGTCCCAGTGTACCCCCCGCAGTGCGGGTGTTTCCAAGATATGGTTATAGATCTCCTTGATCGTATCATCATCTAACGCCAGCTCCCTCAGGGCAACGATGGACATCTTTAAGATGCAGGGGATGCAATCCGGTTGAAGGAGCATAGCACGACCTCCTCTACGACACAGAACTTACCACCATTCCGAGCATAATGAGGGACGTCTCCTTTTACTCCACGCTCCTGATTCCTTTCCCTAATAAGTCCAGAGTAGTTGTCCTCGGTAAAG
>CAYQOD010000319.1:0-1929 GCA_964419065.1 uncultured Thermodesulfobacteriota bacterium
GGGGATCCCATCCTCAAAATCTATCTCGCAATAGAGGGGTTGATCTGGTGTTTCCTCCGGCGATCTGGTGAGCACAAACATCTCATCGTCGGGTTCCCTCCAGGGGTCCTCCAGGATACCCCCCTCGAAGCTGGCGTGCAGCAGGTTTCGGTCGATGCTGTACGGCATTTGAGGTGTGGTGGCTACGGGGATACCCCGGCTCTGGGCATAGCGGGTGAGGTCCTGACGGGAGCGGAACCCCCATTCACGCCAGGGGGCGATGACCGTGATGTGGGGGTCAAAGTAGTAATAGGTGAGCTCAAAGCGCACCTGGTCGTTTCCTTTGCCCGTGGCCCCGTGGGCCACGGCATCGGCCCCCTCCTTACGCACCACCTCCATCTGACCCTTGGCGATGAGAGGGCGGGCGACGGAGGTTCCCAAGAGATATCCACCCTCGTAGATGGCGTTGGCCTTGATGGCGGGAAAGACGAAGTCCCTAACGAACTCCTCCTTGAGATCCTCGACATAGACCTTGCTCGCCCCGGTGGCTAGGGCCTTCTGGCGCACCTCCTCCACTTCATTTCCTTGGCCGATATCGGCGCAGTAGGCTATCACCTCGCATTCGTAGCGTTCCTGGAGCCACTTCAGGCTGACGGAGGTGTCTAGTCCTCCGGAATAGGCCAATACGATCTTGTTAACGTCCTTCGTCATTCTTCCTCGCCCTTTCCCATGAGTAGCGTCAAGATGGCCTTCTGTACGTGGAGGCGGTTCTCTGCCTGGTCAAAGACGACGGAATGAGGTCCATCCATTACCTCATCGGTGATCTCTTCGCCTCGATGGGCGGGGAGGCAGTGCATCACCAGGACATCCTCTCGGGCGAGGCTGATGAGATCGGCATTTACTTGGTATGCTTTCAAGGCCTTGATCCTCTCCTGACGCTCCTCTTCCTGCCCCATGCTGGCCCAGACATCGGTGTTGATCACGTGCGCCCCCTGCACCGCCTCTTTCGGATCATGGGTGAGGACAATCTGGGAAGCACTTTCCTCAATGGCCCTGGAGAGGATTTTCTGATCCGGTTCATGCCCGGGAGGACAGGCGAGCCAGAGATCGAGGCCGAGCCGTAGAGCCCCGTTTATCCAGGAATTGGCTACGTTGTTGCCGTCTCCCACGTAGGCAACCTTCAACCCCCGGTATCCCCCCCGCTTTTCCCAGATGGTGAAGATGTCGCTCAGGATCTGGCATGGGTGCAGGAGGTCGCTCAGCCCATTGATCACAGGCACCGAGGCAAAGCGGGCCATCTCCTCGACCCGCTCCTGGGCAAAGGTCCTGATCATGATCCCATCCACATACCGGGACAGGACCCGGGCCGTGTCGGCGATGGTCTCCCCCCGACCGAGCTGGGTATCCTGGGGGTTTAAAAAGAGGGCGTGTCCGCCCAGTTGGTACATCCCCACTTCAAAGGATACCCTCGTCCTGGTAGAGGGTTTCTCGAAGACCATGGCAAGGGTCTTCCCCTCCAGGGGGCGGTAGTATGCGCCCTGCACGTGCAGATCCTTCAATTCTTTGGTCTTCCGGAGGATGATCGCGATCTCCTCCGGCTTCAGATCGTATATGCTGAGCAGGTCCTTTTTCATCGTCGTGCGAATACCTCCTCCAGTGCGGTGAGTAACAGATTGATCTCCTCGCGGGTGACGATGAGGGGGGGGAGAAAGCGCAGGACCATCTCCATGGTGCAGTTGATGAGAAATCCCCTTTCCATGAGCTGCTCTACTATCTCCTTCCCCTCGAACTCCAGTTCGACCCCGATAATGAGCCCCTTGCCCCGCACGTCTTTGATGAAGTTGTACCTTTGTTGTACGTCGCGGAATCCCCTCAAAAAGTGCTCCCCCATCTGTTGACAATTCTCCAGGATGCCGTCCCCCAGGATGGTGTCGAGGACGACGCAGCCTA
>CAYQOD010000320.1:0-1925 GCA_964419065.1 uncultured Thermodesulfobacteriota bacterium
GGGTGACACCGATGACCTCCCCATCGGAGATCTCGATCCAGAGGGAGCAACCATCCGGACAATAGGAACAGACACTGAAGACCTTCTGTTTGGGTGTACTGAGGACCCCCCTGCCTTTCTCTTGGAGGGCCCCGGTAGGGCACAACGTCACGCATGTACCGCAGAAGGTGCACTCGGCAGAGGACTCCAAGGGACCGTCAAAGAGGGTGGCAGGAAGGGAATCAAAGCCCCGCCCTTGATAGTCGATGGCCCCTTGTACCGCCAACTCGTGGTCGGCACGGATGCACTTGCCACAGAGGATGCACTTGCTCAGATCCCTCTCGATAAAGGGATTAACCTCCTCAACCGTATGATAATGAGGGATCTTGTAATAGTTTATCACCCCTATCCCCAGATCAGCAGCGACCTGGCGCAATTGACAGCGGTTCCCCCTGTCACACAGCAGGCAGGACTCTGGATGGGCGGCCAACATCAATTTTACGATGACCCGACGCGCCTCCAGGACCTTAGGGGACTGGGTGTTGATCACCATCCCCGGGGCGATGGCGGTAACACATGAGGCCAGCAAGGCCCCCCTCCTCTCCTCCTCCACCAGACAGATCCGGCAGGCGCCAAAGGGCATCAGATCTGAATGATAACAAAGGGTAGGTATCTTAATCCCTATCTCCTGGGCCAGTTCCAGGATGGTGGTATCTGCCCTCCCGCTAACCTCCCTTCCGTCGATGGTCACAGTTATAGCCTTCAATGATGCCTCCCTAGAGTTTGGCCGCATCCAGGTATTTGGCGATCTTGTCCTCAGCCCCAATGGGGATGATGTGTATCCCTCGACAGAGATCTCTCAACCCCTTGATGAGTTCAGAGAAAATCTCCAGACTCGCCTTCTCCTTGTCCGGGGCCTGGGCCAGCTTCTTGATAATGTGCTCGGGGACCATCCCCGATCTCATGTGGCGATTGATGAAATGGGCCATGCCCGCTGTCCGAAGGATAATCACCTCGGCGATGACCGGTACATGAAAGGGCCTTACCCTTTGCATGAACTTCTCAAAGACGTCCAGGTCAAAGACAGGGGTGGAGAGGAAGAAACTGGTCCCTTGCTCGATCATCTTTTCCATCTCCTGCAATTCAAGATCTGGGGTCTTCTTCCCCCAGCTCGACTCCACCCCCGAGCCCACGTTAAACTCCACGGTCTTCCCTATTTCCTTGCCTTGAACGTCTCGCCCCCCTTTCAAGGATTCCAAGACGGAGAAGAGCTTGCTCGCATCCACATGAAAGAACATGATCTCCTGCAAGCTATCACCCGTCAGGCGGTAGTCATCGGTAAAGGCGAGGATGTTCTCCACCCCGGCCTCGGCCGCCTTTACGAGATCGGCCTGGATGTCCAAGCGGTTCTTCTCCCTCGTAGTGGTGTGGAAGATGGGGTCAAAGTGCCTCTCACTGAGGGCCTTACACGTCCGTACCGTCTCCGCCACCACCCCTTCGATCTTTACCTCGGGGACACTCAGACCGTCCACCCTCCCCCTGATCCTATCCATCTCCTCCATCAGCACCTGAATCTCATCCTCCATAGGGGGCTGGATCTCCGTGGTGACGATGAAATCCTTTTTCTTCAGCGCCTCTTTAAACCCCATGATATTTCTCCCTTCTCAAAACAAAAACCCCAACCCTTCCTCCTTGTCGGCCGGAAATGGCTGGGGGATATCCACTCCTGATGCAAGGACTGACCTTGCACCCATAAGATATCGCAGCCTTAATGGGCTTTTTGAACCTTGGCTCTGAACTCTATAAACTGCCTGTGGGCATCCTTTAAAGAAAAGCGTCTTTTTCTTTTCGGTCGCTTTATCCATCTTTTCCCACAGGGGCCAACCCTAGGATGGTGGCCACCTCCTTTTTCAGCCTATCCAAAGGGAGGGGCTTAGAAAAGCAGC
>CAYQOD010000321.1:0-1925 GCA_964419065.1 uncultured Thermodesulfobacteriota bacterium
CCCATGCCGTCGCCCAAGGTTCCTCTCCCAAAAGGATCAAGAGAAACGAACCGATCGTTATAGACTACGGTGGTGGCTATAACGGCTATGTGACCGATGAGACGAGGACCTTTGTCATCGGTCATCTCAACGATCATCTCGAGAGGGCCTACCGGGTCGCCCAAACCATCATAGAGGATATAGAGTCCTCCGCCCGGGCCGGAGAGCCGGCCACCGGCATATACGAGCGTGCCAAGGCGATGGCGACCCAAGCGGGGTTAGGTCCCTATTTCATGGGCCATGGAGAGGGACAGGTCGCCTTTGTGGGGCATGGCCTGGGCCTGGAGATCAACGAGCGGCCCGTCATCGGACGGGGGTTTAAGAGACCCCTTCAACCGGGGATGATCTTTGCCTTTGAGCCGAAGTTCGTCTTCCCCGGCGAGGGCGCCGTCGGGATAGAGGTGGATTATATCGTCAGGGAGGACGGGTTAGAGCGGGTCACCCATTTCCCCACGGAGATAGTTTCCCTGTAAATCCTCTAACGACTTTCACCGCTTGCCTTCTCAGCATGAACCCTCATACACCCCGTAACATCATCGAACGCGGCGAGCTCCGTGGTCGTGTGAGGGTCTTTCGGACCGTGCCCACGAGGAACTTCCTGGATTGAAAAAAGTGTGCTACAGTATCTCTTCTTTCCCAGTAACGAGATGGGATAACCTATAGGGAGGCCAGCAATGAGGCTATTTTCAATAAAGTTCATCACCACAGCATGTTTGGTGGGTATTCTCATGTGTCTGTTGACCGCCCTCTCCTGTGAACGCTACAAGAAAAGGGTAACCATTGTTTACACCCATGACCTGATGGGTACCCTTGAACCGTGTGGGTGACCGAGTAACCCCTTGGGCGGGATAGCTCGGCGAGCTACCAAGATTAACGAGGTCAGAAACCAGGGAATTCCGACCATTGTGGTCGATGGCGGAGATTTTGCCCCCCGCTACAGCCAACAGGGCGCGATACGGTTCGAGAGCCTCCTCGAATCATTCCGTCAGATGGAATATGATGCCATCGGTATCGGCAGGCGGGAGATCTTGATGCAGCGCGACATTTATAATGCGTGGGAGCAACTGAAGGCATCGGGGGTTCCGATGGTGACCTTAAACATGAAGTACAGGGGGAAGAGGCTGATCGACAGACCGCTTATCATCCATCGGGATGGGGTCAACGTTGGCCTCTTGAGCCTTGTGCTCGAAGCTCACATCCCGGAGTCGGCACACCAGGACTGGGAGATCGAAGACCCTGAACCCATCATCGATGAAGCGCTCTCCTGGGCACGTCAGGATGCTGATTTTGTCGTTGCCATGCTCCACGGAGATTTACAGCAGGTCCGCCAATTTGTGAAAAGGCACCAGGGGATGGATGTCGTCATCGTCGTGCATCACTCGACTGCCTTCGCACAGCTGGTAAAGATCAACAACTCAGTGCTCCTTTCTGCAGGGTCTCAGGGCAAGTACCTGGGCAAGATCGACGCCCTCCTGAGCGGCAAACGATGGAAATTCAAGAGTGAACTCATCGCTCTCGACAAAACTGTCCCTCAGGATCCGCAATTGTCGGCGACCTATGCGAACTACCAGGAACGGGTGAAGCAACTGGAGCAGAGGCGCATCACAATACTTGAAAAGAAACTACGGGGCAAATTCCCACCCATACCTCTTGTAACCGCCTGCCAGAGTTGTCACGGGGATATCTTTAATAGGTGGCTTCAAACGCCCCACGCTCGGGCGATCTTTTCGCTCGTTGAGAAGAATGAGCACCACAATCCCGAGTGTATCGTTTGCCACGTAACGGGTTACCTCAAGGGTGGATTTTTGTCTGTGGAGAAGACACCCGAGTACGCAGGAGTTCAGTGCGCCTCTTGCCATGGCAGGATGGAGGGACATGTTGAGTTT
>CAYQOD010000322.1:0-1920 GCA_964419065.1 uncultured Thermodesulfobacteriota bacterium
TGTATCCCGCTCCAAAGCCATTGTCTATGTTCACCACGGCCACATTGGAGGCGCACGAGTTGAGCATGGCCAGCAGGGGGGCTAACCCGCCGAACGAGGTCCCGTAACCCACACTGGTGGGGACAGCGATAATGGGCCTGGCCACTAATCCTCCCACGACGCTGGGCAAGGCCCCTTCCATCCCGGCTACGACGATTAAGACGTTGGCCTCCATCAGCTTCTCTTTATATGAAAGGAGTCGGTGCACCCCTGAAACCCCCACATCATAGAGTTTCTCAACTCTATTGTCCATCATGGTGGATGTTACCACCGCCTCCTCGGCGACCGGGATATCCGAGGTCCCTGCTGAGATGACCATGATGATCCCCCTCCCCTTCTCCTCACCCTCCCTGGCTCGCAGGGTGATGGCCCGTGCGCGGGGATGATACCTGGCCTCGGGAAACCTCAGCAGGACGGCCTTCGCCTTCGTCTCATCTATCCTCGTCACCAAAATGCTCTCCTCAGCTTCCACCATCCGCTCCATGATCTTGATCACCTGCTCCGAATCCTTTCCTTCACCGAAGATCACCTCGGGAAAACCCTTGCGCAGGGTACGGTGATGATCTATCACCGCCTCCCCTATATCTTCAAAGGGGAGGGTTTTTAATGCCCGTATACCTTCCTCAATAGAGACCTCCCCTCTCTGAATAGAACGCAATAACGCTTCCAGCTTCTTCGGATCCATAGCGCTCTCAGGGCAACCACATTCTATGCCCCTCACCTTGAGGAAGTCAAGGATAATGAACAAATGATTGCCTCATGAAAAATAACATGATATAAAAAAAAGAACAAAACCTAGGAGGGATGAGGATTTACAGAAGATGGAATCGAAGTCCATGACTTCTAGGTTCAAACTGCTCACAGAGATCTCACATGTCTGCCGACAAGAGGGGACTGATCTCCATAAATATCTGCGTCTGAGGATAGAGAGCCTCCCCTTTAAGCTCGGTGAGGGAAAGGGAAAGGTACCCTATTTCTTCGACGGAGAAGTGGCAGAGATCATCTCTTCCTCTGTGCAGAGGTTGGTGGGCCTCATCAAGAAGAGGCACGAGAGGGAGCCGAAGCTTCCCCTCTATGCCTATCCATCTTTATCCAGCTCTACGATAAAAAGGGACATTCTGGAACGGTATCTGTGCACCCGGGATCTGAGTGCACGACCTTTGGAGAAGCTGATTGCAGAAGATGCAATCTTCCACAATCCCTACCTCGATGCAGGGATCGTGGGAGCATGGTTTGTACAACACAAAGAGGGCGGAAGGTTTCTCTGGGCCATAAAAAGGCTCTATCTCAAGGCGATAGAGGAAGAGATTAAAAAGGAGGAATGGACCGATATCGCTTACCTCGCACACCTCTGCCTGGTGGCCCTCCTCAGAAAGGTCAAGGAGGCGCTCAAGAGGGTGAACATCAGGGGATTATCCTATGAAAAATTGGAACAGGCCGTCGCTCAGATCCTCTACTCTACGATAAAAGCAGTTCAAATCGATGTCTTCGATGAGATTCGTACCAAGGAACTCACCGTCGATATCACGAGGGCAGAATACCTCATCAGAGGGAGCACCAATCCCCTCACCTTCGTCGCCATACGACCTACCCTCTTTAAGAACGACCTCAACCCCTACCATCTGGATCAGGAGGGGTTTGAATTTCTCCGCATCCTTTTCAACGGAATGGATGTCGACCTTGATGATATGGAGGGAACCCTCCGGAATCTGATAAACCGTGCCAAGAAGGATAGAAAGGGGAGAGAAAAGCTCATCGAACTCTGGTCGATCAATAGGTTTCGTGAGACGATCTTCAACTATCTGAGAGAGTATGAGGACTACCGTAGAGGCTCCAATCTCTGGCTCCTGCACCTGTTTAAGGGCAATAAGTTAATCCAGA
>CAYQOD010000323.1:0-1885 GCA_964419065.1 uncultured Thermodesulfobacteriota bacterium
ACGTTACTATATTTGCGAATCGAAGCACTAAGCGAGGAATTGTTGCAGCAGAATTTACATTTTGAGAATATAGAGGAGGCAAAGGTCCTCTTCGGTCCCCACAATGACCACCTGAAGGCCATAGAGAGAACCCTTGATGTAAAGATCCACACTAAAGGGGGAAAGGTCACTATTGAAGGGGATGAACTAGACGTTGATCTGACTAGCAGGCTCTTACGGGAACTGCAAAAGCTCCTAAAAAGCGGCTATCCGATCTATGTGAGCGACATCGATTTTGCCATCAGGATCCTCTCGGGAGATAGGTCGGTCAACCTGAAAGATATCTTTCTGGACACGGTGTACATATCATCGCAAAAAAAGGTGATTACCCCCAAGAGCCTGGTGCAGAAAGAATATATCGATGCCATCAGAAAATATGATATGGTGGTAGGGATAGGGCCCGCAGGCACGGGCAAGACCTACCTGGCCATGGCCATGGCCCTCTCCTCCTTGATGAAGAAGGAGGTTAAGCGCATCGTCTTGACCCGTCCTGCTGTGGAGGCAGGGGAAAAGCTGGGATTTTTACCAGGGGATCTCTATGAAAAGGTCAACCCCTATCTGAGACCCCTCTACGATGCCCTTCAGGATATGTTGGACTTCGATCAGTCATCAAAATTGATGGAGCGAGGGATCATTGAGGTGGCCCCCTTGGCCTTCATGCGGGGCAGGACACTGAACGATTCTTTTGTCATCCTCGACGAAGCCCAAAATACCAAGCCGGAACAGATGAAGATGTTCCTCACCAGGATGGGTTTCGGGGCTAAGGTGGCGATCACCGGTGATATCACCCAGGTAGACCTCCCTGAAGGAAAGACCTCGGGCTTGATCCAGATTCAATATATCTTAAAGAACATAAAGGGTATAAAATTCGTTTACTTCAGTGAGAAGGACGTCATCAGACATCCTTTGGTACAGGATATTATCAAGGCCTATGAAGAGGCCGAACGGAACGGGAAATCCATGGAGAATTGAAGGGATAAACAATGGATCGGCTACACAGTAAAAGGGGGATCCCCCCCCTTTTACTATTATGGAGAAAAATAAGGAACAGACCTCTGTGGCGTACCTTTAAGAACCGGAACGCACAGAGGTGGCTTTTGTTGGTTGTCGTCTCGTTGTCCATCGCTGCCTTTCTTTCCCCTATCCTGGAGGTGACCCCTCCCTCCTATAAGGTAGGCGATACGGTTGTGAAGGATGTGAGGGTAGACCGCGACCTGTTGGTAATGGACAAGAGGGCTACCGAGAAAAAGAAGGGGGACGCAGCGGGTAAGGTCCTTTCTGTCTATGATTATGATCCCTCAGTTTTGAAAAAGATTGAGGGGACTCTTTCCGCCGTCTCTTCCTTACTGAAGAGATATGAGACCTCAGATGAGCAGGTAGGGGCAGAAGGGATCAAGGAAGAGGTGGAGATGATCTTGGGCTTTCCCCTCTCCGCTCAGGAATATCAGGCCTTACAAGATCAGGGGGCGTTACAGAGCACACTCGCCCTTATCGGCTCCATCATGAAGAAGGGCGTGGTAAGCAACAGAGAGCTCCTTCTGCATGAAGAGGGGATAGCAGTGAGAAATATCAAAACAGGTGAGGAGGAGATACGGAGAGACCTGAGTTCCCTCCTCGACTACCGTGCAGCCAAGGAGGCGATTAAAAAAGCCCTCAAAGGACCTCAGTCACAGGATATCCCTGCAGCGATCGGGGGGGTAGCGGTGAAGGTCGCCGACCATCTCATCGTCCCCGACCTTACGTTCAACAGGCAGGAGACGAGCAGGAGGAGAGAAGAGGCACGCAAACGAGTCACGCCCGTCTTTTTTCAGGTCAAGAGGGGTGAGCTCCTATTAGAGAAGGGGAT
>CAYQOD010000324.1:0-1869 GCA_964419065.1 uncultured Thermodesulfobacteriota bacterium
GGTAGATGGGCAAGAACGTGGCTGCACACAGACCGAAGAAGAAAGCGGTGGCGATGGCGATGATACTGGGAGGCAACAGGAGCCCCCAGAGGATGGTGGCGATGATCGTCAGTGCCACCCCCATCTTGGTGGCGAAGGGCTGCCCGGCGCCCGTGAACCCCAGGGCCTTTCCATAGAAGTCCCTCCCCAGAGAGGTGCCGCCGACATGGTACTGAGAGCTGAGGGTGGACATCGAAGCCGCCAGCATTCCCACGAGGAAGAGTGTCCCAAACCACCAGGGCATAACGGCCTCGATATAGGTGGGGATGATCTTGTCCACATTCCCCTCGGCCATGGCCACTGAGATCGTGCCGAACTTCTGCACGAAGACGGCATTGGTCAAAGGGCCGACGGTATAGGTGATCCCGGTCATAGCGAGAATGAAGATTCCTCCCACTGCAACGGCACGGTTCAACTCCCGTTCAGACTGGACGGTGAGGAACCTTACCGCTAGTTGCGGTTGTGCCAGTACCCCGATCCCCACACCCCAGATGAGGGTGGAGTAGACGATCAACCAGAGGGGGGTGCCGAACTTCATCCCTGCGGTCCACCCCTGGTGTCCCCCGTTGGCCAAATGCCCTGGGATCAGTGGGGCGATATCCGACAGTGCCTGATGGGCGGGGATGATGCCTCCGAGGAGGTTATAAGTCCAGATGCAGAAGATCAGCATCACGACGAACATAATAACTGCCTGAAAGGCCTCGGTATACATCACGGCCTTGAGACCTCCTACGATGATGCAGAGGGCCATGATCAGGGAAAAGGCTGCGAGTCCTACGGCGTAGGGGACATGGAGGTAGACCTCGAGGAATCGTGACATCCCGATGAGGACCGCGGCTGCATAGATCGGGATGAAGAAGAAGATCACCATTCCCGCAAAGCCCTGGATGAACCTGGAGTTATATCTCCTCCCGAGCACCTCCGGGAAGGTGTGGGCGTTGAGGGCCAGGCCCATACGCCTGGTCCTCCTGCCGAAGAAGACGAAGGCGATGAAGACCCCCACCAGGATATTGAGGAAGGCCAGCCACAGGAGGGGGAACCCGAACAGCGCCGCTGCCCCCCCAAAGCCGATGATGGTCGATGTGCTGATGAAGGTTGCCCCGTACGACAAGGCCATCACGCAGGGGTTGATCGAACGGCCTGCGATCATATAATCAGCGGCTGTCCGTGTCTTCTCCCAGCCCTGATGGCTGAGATAGCTCACGATGATGAGGTAAATGATCGCAGCTATGATAGTGATCTCCATGTTCTCTCCCCGTGTCTGACGAGACGGATGTCGGGCCAGATCGTTACGGCAATCCCTCTTCCAGGGCCTTGTGCTCCCTTCCCCATGCCTCCCGCTCAGGGATTTCTTCCTTGGCGGCCTTCCTGCCTCTGATCCACGTGATCAGGCTGTAGATGAGACAGAGCAGCGTGGCCGCGATACAACCGATGAAGGCTGCCGCCATCTCGATGTTGTCAAACCCCACCAGTAACCCCACCTCTTTCACATTTATCTCCATATGGGAAAGTCCCCCTCTCGTAGTATCTCCCTCCTCGTGGCTTTCGACACGGTTGAACTCAGGCAGCGAAGGTTATTTTCTCTCTAATGCTGACCAAGTATAGCATCTCGCGGACAAAAAACAAGGATCTGTCTGGGAAAGAGATCTTTTGATGGGCTGTCGCTGGTCAACCTTTCAGTGAGCATCTATGGAGGTGTGTGGTAACCTGTCAGGCCCTGTTCGGCGAAGGCAAAAAAGAAAGGGGCCAGCACTTTGGCTAACCCCTCAGAATCATTGGTAGCGGGGGGTAGATTTGAACTACCGACCTTCGGGTTATGAGCCCGACGAG
>CAYQOD010000325.1:0-1856 GCA_964419065.1 uncultured Thermodesulfobacteriota bacterium
GAGGAGAGGTCATATACCCCTGCCCCCCTATATCCGGCGAAGCGAAGAAGAGATCGACAGGGAGTGGTATCAGACCATCTTCGCCCGTCACGAGGGGGCGGTAGCTGCCCCAACGGCTGGTCTGCACTTCACCACCAAACTGCTGAAGAATATAGAGGACAAGGGTGCGAAAGTAGTCCCTCTTACCCTCCACGTCGGCCTCGGCTCTTTTCACCCTATCCGGGCCGAAAAGGTGGAGGAACATCGCTTAGATCCGGAATGGTATCAGATATCTTCTTCTTCGGCTGAGGCTATCAACACCACCCACGGAAAGGGGGGAAGGGTTTTTGCGGTGGGCACCACGGTGGTCAGGGCCCTGGAGACCGCTGCCGATGAGATGGGCAAGGTCCATCCCCAAAGGGACATGACCACGCTCTATATATACCCCGGGTATCGATTCAAAGTCGTTGATGCCCTGATCACTAACTTTCACCTCCCTCGCTCCACCCTTCTCCTGCTGGTGTTCGCCTTTGGAGGTAGGGAGTGTGTGATGAGGTCATATCAGGAAGCGATACGGGAGGGATACGGATTTTATAGTTATGGGGATGGGATGTTGATTATGTGAAGAGGGGAGGGTTCTCTTTTCAACTCCTGAAGGAAGTAGGGGGTGCGGGGAGGTTGGGGAAGATATCCACCCCCCACGGTTCATTGAGCACCCCTGCATTTATGCCCGTGGGTAGCCTGGGGAGTGTGAAGGCCCTGGCCCCGGTAGACCTCAGGGAGGTCGGAACCGAGATTCTCCTCTGTAATGCTTACCATCTCTTTCTCCGACCGGGGATAGAGGTGGTGAAAGCGGGAGGGGGATTGCATCGGTTTATGGGTTGGGATGGTCCGATAGTGACGGATAGTGGAGGATTCCAGATCGTCAGCTTGTGCGCCTTACGGGAGATAGAGCCCGATGGGGTACGGTTTCGCTCCCATCTTGATGGCTCGGTCCACTTCCTCACCCCGGAAAAGGCCGTTCAGATTCAGGAAGAACTGGGTGCCGATATAATGATGGTCTTGGATGATTGCCCGTCCTATCCCATCTCCACGGATGAGGCCAGGGCTGCTGTGAATTTAACTACCCAGTGGGCAAAGCGCGCACGAGAGACGCACAGAAGGGATGAGCAGGCCCTCTTTGGTATCGTCCAGGGGGGTATCTATCCTGAACTTCGCCGGCAAAGCGCCCATGAGTTGATGGAGATCGGGTTTGATGGTTATGCCATCGGTGGTTTGAGCGTGGGAGAGGAGAAGGAGATGACCTTTGAGATAGCGGAGGCGGTTACCTCTCTACTCCCTCAAGATTCCCCTCGATATATCATGGGGATGGGTACTCCTGAGGATATCTTCAGGGGGGTGAGGATGGGGGTGGATATGTTTGATTGTGTCCTCCCTACCAGGTGCGCCCGAACAGGGGTTCTTTTTACCAGCTTCGGTAGGCTCAACATTAGGCATGCCCGTTACAGCAGGGATACAGCACCGATCGATCCCCACTGTGGGTGTTACACGTGTCTTAATTTTTCCCGGGCCTACCTCAGACACCTTTTTCTGGCCCGGGAGTTGTTGGCGTACAGGCTTAACGCCGTTCATAATCTCTTTTATTATCATGCATTGATGAGGGATATCCACCAGGCCCTTTCCAATGACACGGTGGACCAATGTATACGGGAGTTTTTCACCCAACGGGGAGAGGGTGCTGGAGGGGACTTAGCAGATGAAGGAGGTGAGATCGTATGCTAACTGACATCGCTTATGCCATGGCCCCTGGTCAAGGGCAGGGAGGAGGTCAAGGCGGCTTTTCTTTTATCATAATGATGGCCCTGCTCTTCGGCATC
>CAYQOD010000326.1:0-1848 GCA_964419065.1 uncultured Thermodesulfobacteriota bacterium
ATAACCAGTTTGATGCGAGATGGCAAGGGGGATACGGGCAGGAGTGGGGTATCTATGAGCTATTTTTTTACCGTTACCCACCGTTTTTTATCGAAGTCGTATCGTCTTATAATCCTGGCGGGTGCCCCCACTGCAACGGAGAAGGGGGGTATATCTCGGTTGACCACAGAGTTTGCGCCGATGACTGAGTGTCTTCCAATGGTGACATTGGGGAAGATGAAGGCATGGGCACCGATCCAGCATTCCTTCTTAATGCGGACGTGCCCCCCCGTGTATAGTCCTGAAACATAATGGGGGCCTCCACATCCTCATACTGGTGGGTATTATCGATGATAATGACGTGGGGTCCAAAGAGGACGCAGTCCTCTATAACAATCTGATGTACCGCTGATATTATACTACCTGTACCAATGTGGACACAATTCCCTAAGCGCAGGATGCAGCGAGAGGTGTCTCTTTCGTCCGGGTGAATATAGATTATCGGTATTTTTTTGAATGGTCACATGGTCGCCAATAGAGACACATTGAGGCCGGGTAATGGAGACATGAGAGCCGATGAAGACATGTCTCCCGTATTCTTTAAAAATCAATCTGTTTTTAACGTTTCTGAAGCATCTTCTCAACCCCTCACCTCCTTTTGATCGAGATTTCTATCGAGATCTGTCGGGGCAGGCGTCTTTCATCGGCTTCGCGTTCTCGTAACGCATGGGTGTTACGAGCTTACAATAACGGCGATCTTCTCCCCTATCTCCCTGATCCACTCGTCAGGGTACGGGGAGATCCCCTTAAGCTCTTCGTCCAGGGGATCCTGGGGGTTAAAATTTTGGGGGGTCAGGGAGGAGGTCCCGCGAAGTTGGTGGGCTAGGTGGAGCAGGTCCTCCTCCCTGTGGAGGGCTGGTACGATGGTGATCCTCAGTTGATATTCGGCTTTTCCGTGCTGCAAGAGGGCGATGCTCTCTCGTATCGTGTCGAGATCCACAACCATCCCGGCCGCCCTGGCGTAGCACAGCTCATCGAGGGGTGCCTTGATGTCCATGGCCACGAAGTCCACCAGACCTTTATCAACCAAGGACCGCAGCATGTGAGGCTGACTCCCATTTGTGTCGAGCTTGATGGACAAACCCAGGGCCTTGATTTCCGCCATGAGCAGAGGGAGGTCGGAATGGATGGTGGGCTCCCCGCCGCTGATGCACACCCCATCTATCCACCTCCTGAGTTCGACCAAGCGTTCCAGGACGTGGGAGAGAGGGATATCCTCGTACTGTTCAGGATTGAGCACCAGCGAATGATTGTGGCAGAAGGGGCAGCGAAAGTTACAACCGGGCAGAAAGAGTACGGAGACCACCTTCCCTGACCAGTCCACAAAGGAGGTCTCCAGAAAGCCCTTGATCGAGATATGCCCCCGGTGTCTTTCCCGGGGGGACCGTGCAATTTCTCGTGCTATGAGCTCCATTGTATCCTGATTACCCTCTGGATCTCTTGGAGTGTAGGGATCGATCCTCGCCACCCTGCCACGACCTGCTCGTCTTTATCTTCGATGAGGATCGTGGGCGTGGATAGCACGCTGTAGAAGGTGGCTTCGGCGAGGCCATCAGGGGTCTCGAGGTCGTAGTAGAGGACGGGCAAACCATCACCCTGGAGGAGACCACCGATCTCCTTGGCAGCAGGACACTTGGGGCACTCACCCTTGATGAAGATCTTGATCGATCCCATTCGGTTCCCTCCCTAGTGTAAAATGAATTCTATATCCGCACCATCGGTATCTCTCCTCATAAACCCTTGGTTGCGGTACCGATCCCGCAACTCCCCCAGTTTTCCCTTGTTCCAACTGGAGATCTTGGTGAAGTA
>CAYQOD010000327.1:0-1843 GCA_964419065.1 uncultured Thermodesulfobacteriota bacterium
CTTTATGATGAGGTCCTTAATGGCCTCCGCCATGGGGGGATTGAGACCGGTGGTAGGCTCATCGAAGAGCACGATTTCCGGGTCCAAGGCGAGGGCGCGGGCCAGCCCTACCCGCCGTTTCATCCCCCCGCTGAGCTCAGCGGGCATCTTCTCCTCCACCCCAGGAAGCCCCACCTGCTCGAGCTTCTGGGTCACGATCGTTCGGATATCCTCTTCCCTGAGCATGGTGTGTTCACGCAGCGGGAATGCCACATTTGTCCCCACGCTCATAGAGTCGAACAGCGCCGCATCCTGAAAGAGCATCCCGAACCGCTTCCTCATCTCGTTGAGCTCTTTATCCCTCAATCTGGTGATGTCTATCTTTTCCACCCAGATCCTTCCTCTATCGGGCCTGATAAGCCCGATGATGTGTTTCAGCAGGACGCTCTTCCCTGCACCACTCCTGCCCAGGATGACCGTGATCTGCCCCATGGAAACCTGAAGGTCCACCCCTTGTAAGACCTTCTGCTCGCCAAAGGATTTATGTAACCCCCTGATCTCGATCACCTAAAACATCACCGCCGTCAAGAGGTAGTTCGCCATCAAGATGGCCACCGCCGCCAGAACCACGCTCTGAGTGGTGGCCTTTCCCACCCCCTCTGCGCCCCCGGTCGTGGTGAACCCCTTGTAACATCCAATGAGGGAGAGGATGAGGCCGAAGACCGCCGCCTTGATAAGACCATGGTATATATCCGTCAACGCCACGTATCTTTCCATATTGGCCACATAGGCCCCCGCGTTGATCCTGAGGACGATCACCCCCACAAAGTATCCCCCGATGATCCCCACAAAGTCAGCGATGATGGTCAAAATGGGGACCACACAGATGGTACCGATCACCCTCGGGACGATGAGATACTTGATGGGGTTCACCGCCATAGCGAAGAGTGCGTCGATCTGCTCGGTGATCCTCATGGCACCGATCTCTGCGGCCATGGCCGATCCTGCCCTCCCGGTGACCATGAAGCTGGTGAGGACAGGTCCCAACTCCCTGGTCATACCGAGGGCCACAGCAACGCCCACCATGGTCTCCGCCCCGAACTTCCTGCTGCTGTAAAAGGTCTGCAGGGCCAGAACCATGCCGCTAAAGGCCCCCGTGAGAACCACCACCAAGACGGACTGAGCCCCCACCCGCTCCATCTGTTGAAAGAACAGATCAAATCTGAAGGGACGATGAAAGGCCCAGCGGATGGTATCCAGGAGGAGGAGAAACATACCTCCCATCTCCTTGATGTACCCCGCTACCGCCTCACCTACGGCATTGATGGTCTTCCACATAGGCTATCCCTTATAGATGCGCGGGACCCTCTTACCCACAGAGCAGAAGATCTCATAGGAAATGGTCCCGATCCACTCGCCCATCTCCTCGGAGGTGATCTCTTGCCCCCCTTGTCTTCCCATTAGCACCACCTCCCCCCCGACCTCAACACCGGGAACGTCGGTCACATCCACCATGGTCCAATCCATGCAGACCCTCCCCACCACCGGTGCCCTCCTCCCCTGTACCAGGACTTCCCCTCGGTTGGAGAGGAGGCGGTTGTATCCGTCACCATACCCGACGGGTACGGCGGCGATGAGACTGGGGCGCCGGGTAAAAAAAGTCCGCCCATAGCTTATGGAAGACCCCTCAGGGACCTTTTTGAGATCTGCAATCCGGCTCTTCCACGACATCACCGGCCTCAGGGAAACCTTCTTCATCAAGGAAGGAGCAGGATAGGAACCATAGAGCATGATCCCCGACCGCACCAAGGTGAGGTGGGCAGCAGGGAGATTGAACAGGGCTGCACTGTTGGCGATGTGATAG
>CAYQOD010000328.1:0-1818 GCA_964419065.1 uncultured Thermodesulfobacteriota bacterium
CCAGACCCTTGCTGTCAAAGAAGAACTCTATGTGGAGGCAGCGAAGGCCATTGGTGCGCCAGGGGGCACCATCTTATGGAAATACATCTTTCCGAACGTCATTGCTACTACCGTTGTTGTCTTTACGCTGAACGTTGCCGACGCAATCATGATTGAGGCCGCTCTGACATACCTCGGTCTTGGTCTTCCTCCCTCCATCGTGGACTGGGGGATGGACCTGGCCATGGGGAAGAGATTCCTCCCTGCTGGTCATTGGTGGTTGATCACCTTTCCCGGCGCCATGATCTCTCTGCTTGCCGTGGGCTTTACGATGCTGGGGGAAGGCCTCTCAGAGATCCTTAACCCCAGGCTGTTGGAGCGCTAATACGATGCAAACGATCCTAGAGATCAAAGACCTTACCGTTCATTTCCCCATCAATATTGGGACCGTTCGCGCCGTGGAAGGGGTGGATCTGGAGCTGGAAAAGGGAGAGGTAATGGGCCTGGTGGGAGAATCGGGTTGCGGCAAATCGACCTTAGGTTTTTCCATACTGAGGCTCCTCAGGCCCCCTGGAAAGATTGTCGGTGGGCAAATCATCTATCATGGTCGGGACATCGTTACCATGGAGGAGAAGGAGATCCTTGACCTCCGAGGGAAGGCGATATCCATGATCTTTCAGGACCCTCTGACCTCCTTGAATCCCCTCTTTCGTATCGATGAGCAATTCATAGAAACCCTCAAGACACATAAGAAAGAGATCAAAAAAGAGGAGGCCTATCAACGGGCTAAAAAAATCATAGAGGACCTGGGCATTTCACCGGAGAGACTTCATGAATATCCTCATCAGCTATCAGGGGGGATGCGCCAGCGTATCATGATAGGCATCGGGCTTATCCTGGATCCTGATCTGCTGATCGCCGACGAACCAACCACCTCACTCGATGTAATCGTGGAGGCCCAGTTCCTTGACCTATTAAATGAACTACGCAAGCGATATAACTTGACTATCTTGCTCATCACTCACAACCTCGGAGTTGTCGCCCAGTTGGCCGACAGGATCACGGTGATGTATGGAGGCAGGATTGCGGAAACAGGACCGGCAGGGGCAATCTTCGAGTATCCTCTGCACCCCTACACCCAGGGGCTGCTCGCCTCCATTCCCAACATCAAATTGGAACATCCCACGCTCAAGACCATGCCAGGGAGCCCGCCGGATCTGGTCAATCCGCCTGAAGGTTGCGTTTTTCATCCTCGGTGCCCACAGGTAAAGAAGATGTGCCGACAGAAAAACCCCGAGGCCTTTCAGAGAGACGGCCATCTCGTGAGATGTTGGCTCTATAGGTGAGAAACGATGGAAGAACTTTTGACGGTAAGGAATCTGAAAAAACACTTCCCACTGCAAAAGGGACTTATCGACAAATTCCTGGCAAAGCAAAAACAGTTTGTCAGGGCCGTAGACGACGTATCCTTTTCCATTAAAAAGGGAGAGGTCCTCGGTTTGGTCGGTGAAAGCGGATGCGGTAAGACAACAACCGGCAGACTCATTCTGCGGCTCCTCGAGCCGACCGCAGGGGATGTCCTCTATCGGGGAAGATCCTTATTCTCCTATTCAAAGCACGAGATGCAAACGGTGCGAGAAAAGATTCAAGTTATATTCCAGGATCCCTTTGCGTCCCTCAGCCCCCGCATGACGGTCGGTAAGGCCATCGGGCACCCCTTAGCAATTCATAAGGAATACACCAAAAAGGAAGAAAAAGAAATCTGCCTGGAAATCATGAAAAAGGTCGGCCTTTCACCCGCCGAGTTTCTGTATAAAAAATACCCTCATCAGGTTTCAG
>CAYQOD010000329.1:0-1805 GCA_964419065.1 uncultured Thermodesulfobacteriota bacterium
GAGGGTTTTGGAGGATGTGGAACTTGTTGAGATCGATCCGGTTTTTTTGCACGCACCATCTCCACCACTGTCCGCTGCCACCCAGAAATCACACAAAGAATATAAGAGTATTAAAATCTTAAGGCCTTCAGAATTTGCCAAATTTCGTCCTCCACCTTTCTCTTAATTTATGTTATGCGCTTAACAAGAAAGAGGACATTGTTGAAAGATCGTCGTTTAAAAGAAACGACTAGGCGATCAACCATTCGAGTGGATAGAGACGGTACATGGTACTTTCAGGGAAGGGAGATCATCCGCAAGGATATCCTCTCCCTCTTTTATGACTCTCTCCACCTCGACGAGGATGGGTATTACCTGGAGATACGGGGGGAGCGGGAGCGCCCGGAGGTGGAGGATACCGTATTTTTGGTGGAGAGTGCCGAATTAGTCAGGGGTGGCGAGGAGGTCTTTGTGATTCACCTCAACGATGGCACCGAAGAGCGATTGGATCTGAGCACCTTTCGGATCGCCGAGGGGAACGTCCCTTATTGTCTGGTCAAGGGGGGGCGGTTCCCCGCCCGATTTCTGCGCCTCCCCTTTTACCAGGTGGCCCAGCACGCCGAGTACGATGAGGAGGTGGATGAGTATTTCATCCTGCTCAATGGAAAGAGGTTTCCCCTTCAGAGATCATCGTAGCCTCCTGATAGGTCTTCACCGCCAACTGCTTGCCATTGCTCATCACCGTAATTGCACCGTGCAGATCGGTTCGCAAGACCCGACAACCGATCTCCTCATATCTTTTCACGACCTTCTTATTTGGAAAGTGAAAGGGATTTCTGAAGCCTGCAGAGACGACCGCATACCGTGGTGAGACATCCTTGACGAAATAGTAGCTGCTCGATGTCTTGCTCCCGTGATGGGGGACCTTGATCACGTGGGCATGGAGCCCCCTGTCAGCCCTGAGGAGCCTTGTCTCCGCCTCCCTCTCTATATCCCCGGTGAAAAGCAGACTGTGATCGCCAAAGGAGACCTTCAAGACCAGGGAGCTATTGTTGATCCAGTCTCGTCTCTTCGGATCTCCTAAGATCCATCCCTGAGGGGGATGGAGGGCTTCCACCGAGACCCCTCCGATAGATCGAGAAAACCCGTCCGTCACCCGCACCATCCTGATACCCCTCTCTTGAATAACCCCTAAGAGTTGCTGATAGCTGGGGGCAGGATTTACCATCCCGTTGTGCCAGAATTCTCGCACCCCGAAGTGCTGGGCGATGAAGATGAGCCCCTTATAATGATCGGGCTGGGGATGGGTCAGGACCAAATAATCTATCCCCAGAATGCGCTTCTCCCAGAGGAGGGGTGCCGCTACCCCTTCCCCCACATCGAAGTCTCCGTAGAGACCGCCCCCATCGATCATCATCCTGATGCCACGGGGAAACTCAATCAGGGTGCAGTCCCCCTGTCCCACATCGAGAAAGGTGACTCGAAGGTCCTTCTGTCTATAGCCCTTCAGCCCCCAAAAGGAGAGGTCGCATGCCATGAGGGCGACGATAAGGAGCACGGCCGCTTTCCTGTGAGATACCTTCCTGAGCCACAGGAGGACGGCGATAAGGGAATAGATGAGGATCATCTCCCATGTGGTGGGGTCGGGGAGATAAGACGAGGCAAAGGATAGGGAGGAGATCAACTCCATTGCCCGTATCCCCCCACAGGATAGTGCGGCGGCCGCCTTTGTCAAGAGGGCCCCTACCGGTGGAACGGTGGGGATACAGGGGAGGCTGAGGAGCCCCAGGGGGAGGATCCCCAATCCCACGAGGGGGATGATGATG
>CAYQOD010000330.1:0-1804 GCA_964419065.1 uncultured Thermodesulfobacteriota bacterium
ATATCCGCTGAGAAGATGTAGATCTTGGCGTCCTTCTCCTTCCAGGCATGGGGGGGGAGTCCTGCCTTGCGACAGGTCTGCTCCAGGAAGGTCTCCCGATCCCAGCCGTACTCGGTGGCCACCTGGGGGAGCAAGAGCCCGGAGAAAAAGCCCTTTTCGATGAAGAGCCCGTGTTTGCCGACTTCGATCTCGTTGATGTTATCGATCTGCTTGAAGGGGGTGAGGACGGAGATCTCTATATCCAGGTCCTTCAGTTCCTTCTCGGTGACCGGTGGGAACCGGGGGTCATCAAAGGCCGCGGCCTCGGCCATGGTCTCCACCGACTTATAGAGGGGTTTGATCCCCCGTATATTTCCGATGCACCCGCGCAAGGCTCCTCCCTTATGGATGGACACAAAGGCCCCGCGAGGCTCCTTCAACCGTTTGGATTTTATCTGAAAGGCAGGGACCTTCTTCCCCGATGCCTTGTTCCAGATCACTGTCCGGGCTATCTCATGGAGAGTCCGCTTCTCCTCCTCACTCAGGCCGAGATCCACACCAACCTTCCCCTTCTTTTGTCCCCTTTCGGGATTGTTGGTGTGATAGAGCGCGGCTGCCATATACCCCACCACGCTGCTGCGGTCACCCATAACATCGCCGGAGTTGGCGTAGTGGAGGACCTCACCACGGTTGGCGCCCAGCATTCGTGAAGCCAACATTACCGCTACAGTAGGGCCTCCACCGCAGGCCTCGCACTTCCCCTTCTTTAAATCCTTGCTCAGTCCTTCGGGGTCAAAATCGTTCACGTGTTTCAAGACCACCTGGTCCAGCTCCACCGCACGTTCATAAGGATGAAAGTGGGAGAGATCGGTGCTGGCGATCAAGAGAACTTCCTTTCCTCTGATCTCCTCCGCGATGGCCTTGCCCAGTTCCTCACAGGTGGCGAAATCCTGTTCCCCCATAACGATGGGTACGAGACAAAAGTCCTTGAGGACCACCTGCAGGAAGGGGAGCTGGATCTCCAGGGAGTGCTCCTGGGCGTGGGCCTGGGGAACATCGCTGATGAGGGGGCTCTTGTTCATCAGGGCGTCGGTGAGGTCTTCCGCAATCGGGACCACACCCAGGGGGGTACGATACCCACCGTGCGGGTAGACTGAGGCCCCCTTGAAGTAGGCCCGGTGGCTGGGGGCGACGATGACCACCACGTCATACATCTTGCCCTCCAAGAGCTTATATGCGTAGGCAGCCACCTGCCCGGAGTAGATATACCCTGCATGGGGGGCGATGAGGGCGATCAGTGTCCCTTTTATCTCAGGTTTCGGGACACGCCCCAGATACCCTTTGATGTCCTCGGTCAACTTCTTTGGATTCCCCGGATACCACGAGCCGGCGATGACTGAGTTCCTGATACTCTTCCCTGTCATGGTCATCCCCCTCCTTTCCCCCTGCCCTTATCTACCCCATATCACAGGGAATAAGGGATAAAAGCGAGACCGAAATCCCTTTTTACGATGTATCGCTGAGCTAAGCTGCGAGCGAAGTGAGTCAGCTTCAACGATTGGTTAAATTCTTTATTTATTTCTCACACAAAGCCACGAAGAACACAAAGATTTATTTTATTTTTCCATTAATAATTCTTGATATTTCGTCTCTCATTTTTATTCATTCTTCTTTGTGCCTTTGTGTGAGTATTTTTTATTATTATTCTAACAAGAGATTGCATCGTATCCTTCATAAGCCTAAAACACTTTTGCGCTGTCGAGCAGGAGGGTTACCGGACCATCGTTGACCAATGCTACTTCCATCCTGGCCTGAAATTCTCCTG
>CAYQOD010000331.1:0-1788 GCA_964419065.1 uncultured Thermodesulfobacteriota bacterium
CCACCGGGGCTGTACCATCCAGTGTTCGGGCATTTACATGGACAAGGATGGCCATTACCTGACCAAACAGCCGGAATACGAGACGGTTTGGGCCCACGGTGCAAACTGCGGGATCGATGACCTGGATGCCATCGCGATGCTGGATCGCTTGGATGATGACTACGGCCTGGATACCATCGAGATGGGGGCCACCATCGCGGTGGCCATGGAAGCAGGGGTGGCCGAGTTCGGTGATGCCGAGGCGGCCATCAACCTGATCAATGAGGTAGGAAGAGGCACCCCCCTGGGGCGCATCCTGGGCAATGGGGCTGCGGTAACCGGTAAGGTCTTTGGCGTAGAGAGGGTCCCCGTAGCCAAGGGCCAGGCCATGCCTGCGTATGATCCTCGGGGGGTCCAAGGGATCGGGGTGACCTATGCCACCAGCACCATGGGAGCCGATCATACGGCAGGCTATGCTGTCGCCGCCAATGTTCTCAAAGTAGGTGGTGACGTCGATCCCTTGAAACCAGAAGGGCAGGTGGAGCTTTCCCGAAACCTCCAGATCGCCACCGCTGCCGTTGACTCCACCGGCATGTGTCTCTTCATCGCCTTTGCTGTTTTAGATCAGCCTGACACGTTCCAGGCCCTGATCGATATGATCAACGCCTTTTCCGGTTTGAGCCTGACCGCCGATGACGTGACTGAGCTCGGCAAGTCCATTCTCAAGAACGAGAGGGACTTCAATACCAGGGCGGGTTTTACGGCCCAGGACGACCGGTTGCCCGATTTCTTCAAGAGGGAACCCCTGCCGACTCATAACATCACGTTCCAGGTGCCTGATGAAGAGCTGGACACCCTCTTTAACTGGTAGCAGGAGGACATGCGGTAACGACGAACGTTACCTGGGGGAGGGGTCTCAACAGGGCCTCTCCCCTTTTTCGCCCTTCCCCTCCAAAGATAAACGGTATATCTCTGTATGGGCCCTACGCCCCTTCGGGGCGTGTAGCAGGAGATGATGTCGAACATAGTAGCTATGGTAAAGGATAGCACCGATTTCGTTCTGACCCTCAAGCCTGAAGCCATTCACAGCCTCTTTCCGCTCCTGCGGCACGGGGTTATGGTCAATGTTCCGATTGGTTGCAGTATCAGGACTGTGCTCATCGAGTACTTTCGGTTGCATCCTGAATACGTCGAGAACCGGATTAAGACCGTACTCCTGAACGGCAATCCGGTCGATGATATCGATTCGGTCATCATCAGTGATGGATCAACCCTGGCCCTCTCCGCCGCCATGCCAGGATTAGCCGGGGCGATCTTGCGACGGAGTAGTCCCCTGGCAACACTCCGCAGTCAGATTATCAACTCAACAGAATCGGAGACCGATTCACATCTGAGAGGGATGATCGTCTTAAAGATCTTCAACCTTCTGATAAACGAGATAGGGCCAGCAGTTCTGCAGCGGGGCGTCTATGTCAGGGGAGAGGATCTTGAAAATCACTTTGTGCGCCTCCCCGAGGAATTCTGGCAGGGGTGTACAGCGGCTACGCTGGGGGGCCAAAACGTGGGGATAGAACCCCTCCTGAGAATGGAGTGGTTGGGGGACCATCATCTCGTACTGCTCCGGGTCAGATGTGAGGGGTGAAGAGGTATCCCTATGGCGGCATTTTCGGGGAAACTCTCAATCTTTATAGTATCTTGACAAAAAGGAGGGGGATTATTATTTTAAAACAGTCTCAGGGACTTTTGTCAAATATTTTAGATCTCTTTATAAAGATATGATCTCACTTTCCGAACGGGACAGGAAGATCC
>CAYQOD010000332.1:0-1776 GCA_964419065.1 uncultured Thermodesulfobacteriota bacterium
AGGGCGTCTCCCGAGCCATCTGGTCCTGCCCGCCTTTCCGATGGAGATATTTTCGTGATCGATGTTGCCCACCTGTCCGATGGTGGCGTAGCATTCTTGGTGCACAAGCCGTACCTCTCCTGAGGGAAGCCTTACATGGGCATAGTTCCCCTCTTTTGCCATGATTCGTCCGTAGCCCCCTCCACTTCTGATCAGTTGCCCTCCCTTTCCTATCTTCAGCTCTATATTATGGATGAGGGTGCCCAAGGGTATATTCTTCAGGGGGAGGGCGTTCCCGGGCTCGATATCCACATCTTCTCCCGCCCTGACCTCATTCCCGACCTTGAGGTCGAGGGGGGCAAGGATATATCTCTTTTCACCATCGGCATAGTGTAGGAGGGCGATCCGAGCGGAACGATTCGGGTCATACTCAATCCCCGCCACCTTGGCGGGTACCCCCGCCTTATCTCTCCTCACGAAATCGATCACCCGGTATCTCCTCTTGTGTCCACCCCCCCGGTACCTGATGGTCATCCTTCCGGCGTTATTCCTTCCGCCGCTCCTTTTCAAGGGGTGCACGAGGCTACGCTCTGGTTCAGCACGGGTAATCTCCTCAAAGGAGGGGACCGTCTGAAACCGTCTGCCTGGGGAGGTCGGGTGATATTTTTTGATGCCCATAAGCTGCTCTTCCTCTGGTTAAGCCCCCTCGAAGAAGTCGATGCGGTCCCCAGGTCTCAAGGTGACCACCGCCTTTTTCCAGTCAGGGCGCTTGCCGATGTTTCGTCCAACCCTTCTGGTTTTCCCCTTCACGGTGGAGACGTTGACCTTGAGGACCTTTACTTTAAAGAGGCGCTCCACCGCCTCCTTTACCTCCACCTTGTTTGCCTCTGAGTCGACGACAAAGGCGACCTTGTTGTTCTGCTCCTTGAGGATACTTGCCTTCTCAGTGATCAGGGGTCTCTTGATCACCTGATAGATATCTTTCATGCGCTCAATCTCTCCTCGATCTTTTCAATAGCTGGTTTCAGGATGATAAGATGTTCATACTTGAGGATATCAAATAGATTGAGTCCGTCGTATCGTAAGACCTTGACCCAGGGTACATTTCTGGCGGATCTCTCCAGGTTGTAATTCTCCCCATCGGTTACGATTAAGGCATTCTTGATCTTCAAATTCTCCATGACGCTTATAAAGGCCTTTGTCTTTATCTCGGGGAGGGAGAGATCTTCGAGCAGCGTAAGTTTGCCCTCTTGGTAGCGGAGGCTTAAGGCCGAGCACAGGGCTGCCCTGCGTACCTTTTTGGGTAGGGGATAGTCGTAATCCCTCGGATGAGGACCGAAGACGACGCCACCCCCTCGCCACAGCGGGGATCTGATGGTTCCAACCCGTGCCCTTCCCGTTCCCTTCTGCCTCCAGGGCTTCCGTCCCCCACCTCTCACCTCTGAGCGTCTCTTGGTCGATGCGGTCCCGCGCCGCTGTTTGGCTAATTGCCACGTGATCACCTCATGGAAGAGATGGCGTTTGATCGGGGCCTTAAAGATGTGATCCTGCAACTCGATCTGCCCTACCTTCTTCTTTGTCCGGTTATAGATCTCACAGGTAGCCATTTTTCCTTAACTTTCTTCAGCTGCCCCTTGCTCTTGTCTGACAGCACCCCTTTTCTTTTTAGCCTCTCTGATGACCACTATAGAGTTGACCGAGCCTGGGACCGCTCCCCTTACCAAGAGGAGATTTCTCTCCGGTTTGATATCGACGATCTTAAGGGTTTGTACGGTAACCTTGCTGTTGCCAAATCTT
>CAYQOD010000333.1:0-1761 GCA_964419065.1 uncultured Thermodesulfobacteriota bacterium
GAGGCGGGTACCATACCGTCTTTGGCCATATCTCACGCCTCCTCAAGGAGGTGGATGAAGAGGTGAAGACGGGGGAGGTGGTGGCCTTGGTGGGGAGCACCGGGTCCATAGAGGGTTTCATGCTCTACTTTGAGATCAGACACCACGGCAGGTGTGAGGACCCTGTAAGGTGGCTGGTCATTCCCCGCGAGGGGAATGCAAAGAAGAAATAAGCCGCCATGAGCGGTTTGCCATACTTTACCCCCTGGAGATAAGGTCTTCGAAGACATTGAGGTTGAAGGGAATTCTATGGTATTAATGTACTGTAAAATATTTTTATGGAGGGAACTATGTTCAAGAATAAAAAGATAGCTTGTTTAATACTCCTCTGGTTCGCCTTTGGCCTTTTCGTGGGTGGACTCTTCGCCCACAACGTCTCGGCCCTCTCGAACAAGACCTACGAAAAGCTGAAGATCTTCACCGAGGTCTTGGAGATAATCAAGAAGAGCTACGTGGAGGAAGTCAATACAGAGGACCTCATCACCGGGGCTATAGAGGGGATGCTCAACAGCCTCGATCCCTACTCCGCCTACCTGAGCCCTGATATGTACCGGGAATTCGAGGTGGAAACCAAGGGGAGCTTCGGCGGGCTGGGGATAGAGATAGCCATTAAGGACGGGATTTTAACGGTCATCGCCCCCATCGAAGACACACCAGCCTACCGGGCGGGTATCAAGGCAGGGGATAAGATCTTGAAGATAAACGGGGAGTTGACCAAGGGGTTGAGTCTCATGGAGTGTGTGAAGAGGTTGCGGGGCCCCAAGGGGACCGAGGTCACCATTACCATCGTGCGCGAGGGGTTCGTTCAACCCAAAGATATCACTATTATGAGAGATATCATCAAGATCCAGAGCGTGAAGTTCAGGACCTTGGAAAAGGGATATGGGTATCTCAGGCTCCTGCAGTTCCAGGAAAAGACCTCTGAGGACGTCGCAGCAGCCTTGGATGCCTTGAAACAAGCAAACCCAGAGGGCATCAATGGCCTCGTCCTGGACCTGAGGAATAACCCAGGAGGTCTTCTGGATCAGGCGGTGAAGGTAACCGATTTCTTTCTGGATCATGGCGTCATCGTCACCATCAGGGGGCGAGAGGAAAAAGGTAAAGAAGACGATGGAGAAAAAACGACCTTTATGGCCCATAAGGAGGGGACCGTACCATCGTGGCCGATGGTCGTACTGGTGAATGAGGGCAGTGCCAGCGCCTCGGAGATCGTAGCCGGTGCCCTCCAGGATTATGGGCGGGCGGTGATCTTAGGGACCAAGACCTTTGGAAAGGGCTCGGTCCAGAACATCATCGGCCCTTTGGAAGACGGTTCTGGTATCAGGTTAACCACCGCTCGGTATTACAGCCCCAACGGCCGCCCCATCCAAGATGAGGGGATTCACCCGGATATCGTACTGAGGGAGAAGGAGGCGTCTCCCGAGGAGGGCATGAAGGATGTGAAGGAAGATTACCAGCTGAACAGGGCATTAGAACACCTGAAGGGGCTCAAGGCCTTTCAGAAATACCTCACCATTACGGAGCCAAAAACAAACGAAAGTGAGCATGATGAGGGGCAACCGTAGTAGGAAACCACCCTCCCGAAAAGGGGGAAAAAGATCCGCGTCTCCGAAAAAGAGGCCCTCACCCAGAACCAAAACGAAAACCGGAAGGCGCGCAATCTGGACAACAGTCGCTCTGTTACTGGGGATCGCTCTGGGTGTTGCGTTCTATTATTATATA
>CAYQOD010000334.1:0-1758 GCA_964419065.1 uncultured Thermodesulfobacteriota bacterium
CATACGAGATCGTGATGTGACTGAGTTCAGACGTGTGCTCTTCCGATCTGGTTTCTCCCTCGAATATTTCCCCACCGATTGAAAAGAGATCTCTACCTTTGTTTAAGTTTTTCTTCCATTATCTTGAGGATCTCTTCGTCGGTCCGTATCATTCCGTCCTTGGCGATTTTGCCCATATTGGTGAGCGATTCGTTGCCGGTCTGGCCGACGATGCCGTCGCTGAAGGGTATGCCAATCCCACTCATGGCCAGTGTTGTAGCCCGAAAGGCGGCATCCACTGCGGTCATGGTCTTGAGCGCACAGCCGATCTTCGCGCCATCGCAGATCATCCCGGTGACGTTCCCCACCATATTGTTGATGGCACGGGATATCTCTTTCTCACCTCCGTCCTGGAGATAGACCAGGGCGCATGCCAGTCCAATCCCTGCTGCATTAGAACATCCACAGACTGCGGAGAGCGTTCCCAACGCCTCGGTCGTCTTTGAGGTGAAGAGCATCGCCAGCGCGAGGGCCTCCTCTATTTTTCTCGCATCCGCGCCCCATTCCTCCCCCAGGAGGGCGAGGGGGACAGAGCAGACTATCCCCTTGTTACCGGAACCTGCCACCGACATGACCGGGAAGTCTTCTCCCCACATCCGGGCGTAAACGCCGGCACAGACGAAGCCGGCTATCCTGGGTAAGAGATCGCCGCCGATCATCTCGACGAACGATTGCGGGAAGAGGGTCAGGCCATGTTCGGCGATCTTGATGTTCAGTTTCATGCCGTTGCGTATCTTCGATCGTGCCTCTTCATCGAGGGTCCTCACCACTTCGAGCATCGCTTCAGCGGAGAGAGAGGCGGCCCAGCTTCTTGCCGAAATCTCTTGTGGGGCCTCAAGGCCTGCTTTGTTCTCAAATATGGGGCCTCCGTTTTTAATAATAGAGGTGACGTTCGTGTGGGCGCCTTCAATGATACATCGCCCCGTATCTTTCCCGTCGGTTACCTCAAAATCGATGAAGAGGTTATCTTTCGTCCGGTCTATGTTGATCGTGACCTTCCCTGAGTTGATCAGTTCGGAGGCCTTTGTGAGGATCTCTTCGTTTATCTCTTGGAAGCATTCCAGCCTGGACTCCGAGTTTTTCAAGAAGCACCCGATGGCTGCCGCCCACTTGATGCCGATCTTGTGGCCGCTATGGGGTATCCCTACTGCATGGCAGTTCTTATAGATCTTGGGATCAACGGTCAGGGTAAGGCTGCTGGGCGCACCAGATATATGGTTGGCTGAGAGCATGCCAGCGTAGGCAATGGAGGCCGGCTCAGTGCACCCCAGTGCCGGTACCCACTCTTGATCGAGATATCCGAAGATGTCCATATCGCTCATGGTAGTTGATGAATGAAATTTTGGCAACCAAAATGTGTGTTCCAACGGCATGGTTTCCCATTGCAGTGGCGTCTCTGTTGGTATATTATTCTTCATCATGAAACGTGTACGTGGTGCCTGCCACGATCAATTCGGTTTATGCACGAAGGGAGGGAGGGAAATGGCCCGTTATGGCAAAGAAAGTACGTTACATCCGGCGGAGATCTTGGAAAAGGCGGTGGAGTTCTTTGGACCTGGCGGGAGTGGTCTAGAGGTAAAGGACCGAAACCCATGTTGTGTCCGTTTTGAAGGCAGCGGCGGACATGTTGTCGTCGAAGTCAGTGAGAAGGCGCACGGTTCGGATGTAGACCTGGAGACCCGCGAATGGGACCACCACGTCAAGGAGTTTATGAGTAAG
>CAYQOD010000335.1:0-1737 GCA_964419065.1 uncultured Thermodesulfobacteriota bacterium
GCCGAGGCCGTCTCCACCGATGCAGGGGCAGAGTGGTGGGGATCAAGAGGGATAGGGACCATCCCCCATGCCCTGATCGCCTGCTACCGGGGAGATACCGCCCTGGCCACCCATACGTTCTATGAGCATATCGCCAAGGGGACCGACATCAAGGTCATCGCCCTAGTCGATTACCATAACGACAGTGTGGGGACCTCCCTGGAGGTGGCCAGGAAGCTGAAGGATATCCTCTGGGCAGTACGATTGGACACCGCCGGTACTATGGTGGACAGGTCCCTCTGGGAGGAGATGATGCAGTTCGACCCCCGGGGGGTAAACGTCCGATTGGTGGAGAAGGTACGGGAGGTCTTGGATCGTGAGGGGTTCGCTCACGTGAAGATCATCGTCTCCGGCGGATTCAACCCCACCAAGATCGCCCTCTTCGAGAAACAGGAGGCGCCCGTAGACATCTACGCGGTGGGGAGCTCTCTCTTCGAGGGGAAGTATGACTTCACTGCCGACGTCGTCATGGTCGATGGGGAACGGGAGGCCAAAACGGGCAGGGAGTACCGGCCCATCAGGCCTCGGGGGTAAGAGGTTTTTAAGAAAAGTGATTGACGCGGAGGGGAGGGTATGGTACTGGTCTCCCCTCCGCCCAGGGAAAGGGGCTTCTCATTTTGACACCTCTGGGAGAAGATAGGGGAAAGCTGATCAAGCAGATCGCCTCCTACAGTACCCTCGGTCTCGAGATGGGACTGTCGGTAGCTGTAGGGGCCGGTATCGGGTATTACCTCGACAGATGGCTGAAGACAGAACCCTGGTTCCTCTTAATCTTCCTCTTTTTTGGGGCTGTAGCGGGTTTTCGAAGTCTCTATCGAGCACTGAAACGCCTCGAGAGGGAAGACAGGGAAGATTGATGGCGAAAGAGGTACGGCTCACCTCTATAGAGAGGACCCAGTGGGTCATTCTCGCCCTCTTTACCCTCGGAAGCCTCCCCTTCTGGGACTGGAGGATTACCTTGGGGGTGATCTTGGGTGGGGTTATCGTCACCGTAAATTTCAAGGCCCTGAGGAGGATCATCGAGGCCGGGTTCTCCGGAGAGAGGGTCTCTAAGTCCTTCTTCGTGAAGTACGCTATAAAGTTCCTTGCCCTCCTGGCCGTGGTGGCCGGGGTCGCCCTCCTGCTGCACAGGGTGATAAACCTGGTGGCCTTCCTGGCGGGGTTACTCACCATCTTTCTGGCCATCCTGGTCGAAGGGGTGAGGGGATATCGGTATACCGACGAAGAACAGGAGAAGGCCGATGGGACATGAGAGCTTCAGCGTCGTCGATACGGTCCCTCTGCTGAACCAGCTCCCCCCCCATGTCGCCAACACGATTGTGGTGATCGTCCTCCTCTTGATCATCGCCCGCCTGGCGACCAGGGGGCTGCGCAAGGAATCTCAAAAATACTTCGTCCCTGAGGGGAAGCTAACCTTCCGCACGGCAGGGGAGATGATCGTGGAGGCAATCCTTAGGATCGTCAAGGACAATATGGGCCCCCGGGGACCTGAGTTCATGATGATCATCGGGACCCTGGCCCTCTTCATCTTCGTATCCAACGTCCTGGGCCTGATACCGGGGTTTCACTCCCCCACCGAGACCCTCAACACCACCGGGGCCTGCGCCATCACCGTCTTCGTCCTCACCCACTACTACGGTATCCGGGAACACGGGATCAAGTACCTGAAACACTTTGTCGGCCCGGTCATCTGGCTGG
>CAYQOD010000336.1:0-1669 GCA_964419065.1 uncultured Thermodesulfobacteriota bacterium
GGAGATGTCGATGCCCCCCTATTTTGAAAGGACCGTAGAGGAGACCGATGTCATCGACAGCTTTAACTTTCGCACTATAGAGGAGTGGCGCGCGGAGACGCCAGGAAAATTGATGGACTACTCCCTCAAGGCGAGCAGTCCCACGTTGCGCGAAAGGCATCGCTACATGAAAGAGTTGGTCAGATGGGTACGAGATCTTCCCTTAGAGGAGGTGGTGGTCCTTCCCTCGGTACAGGAACGGATCAGACAGTATAGGGGAGAAGAAGAGAAGATGCTCAAGCTCATTCAGGAGGATTCTTTTTTTCTTCCCTCTGACCAGCGAGAGGAGATAATCGTCATTGATCTCACACACCACAATCGTCGCCCCACGATCAACAAAAATCTCGCCTACCTCCTCTACCCTCAGGCTTTGGCCGTCCTTGAGATTCACAACCTCCATGATAGGGGGGTCAAGACCACCAACCTGGGGTTGAGCATGGCCCTCGGCATCACCTTGAACAATCAGGAGCACAAAAAAGATCTCGGAGAGATCATGAGGGAGCTCAACATTGGGGATGGTCATACAGGGGCAGCTGCCGGAACTGTCTACACCAATTCCAAGGCTGAGATGCTGAAGCGGAAGGAGGAGGTGCTGAGCAAGATCTACAAACTCTGGATGTCCCAGGGGTAAGGGGGGCTGAAGGCTAGAATCCCGTAGTGAAAAGATCTGGAAAGGCATCGGAAGGGCGATGGATATGGGAGAGAGGCTGGAAAGATTACATCAACTAGTGCGGAACAAACGCACGGTACTGATCGTCATGCATACCAACCCTGATCCTGATGCCATCGCCAGTGCCTACGCCATGCGGCATCTCCTTGCCTCGTGGCGGATTAACTCCGTACTCGTCTATGGAGGGATCATCGGGCGGGCGGAGAACAAGGCCATGATCCATAGACTGAGGATCCCCGTACGATCTTTCCAAACGGTCAACCCCTTCAATTTTAAGGTTATTTCCCTGGTGGACGCCCAGCCTTCCTCGGGGAACGTCCCCCTCTCCCCCTCTCTCATGCCCAGCATAGTTATAGATCATCATCCAGCGAGGAAAAAATCCCTTTTGAAGAAAGTCCCCTTTGTGGACATAAGGCCTGAGTATGGGAGCACCTCCGCCATAGTAGCGGAATACCTGTTGGAGGGGGGGGTTGATATCAATAGAACATTGGCCACGGCCCTCTACTACGGGATCAAGTCGGATACGATGGATTTAGGCAGAGGTGCCCATGAGGTGGACGTAAAGATCTCCACGGACCTCTACCCTAAGGTCTTGGTAAAAACCCTTTCACAGATAGAACACCCCCGTCTCCCCCGGGAGTATTTCCGCATCCTCCAGAAGGCGCTGGCAAGGACGACATGGTACCCAGCGAGGGGGGTTTTGCTCAGTGAACTGGGGGACATTACGGATCCAGATATGGTGGCCGTGGTAGCCGATTTTTTGATTCACGTGGAGGGGGTGCGATGGGTCTTCGTCCTCGGAGAGAGGGACCGTGAGGCCTTCTTTTCCCTTCGGACAACGAGCTACCACAGGGGGAGCGCGGACACATTGGCTCGAAGTTTGATCAAGGGAATCGAGGGAGGGAGCGCAGGAGGACACGATGCCACCGCCGGGGGAAGGGTGGGGTTGTCTTCCATGCA
>CAYQOD010000337.1:0-1663 GCA_964419065.1 uncultured Thermodesulfobacteriota bacterium
TGCAGCGTCGTGGGATGCCTTGATTCCCGAAAGAGCTTTACAAGCCTTATACCGGTGCCGACAAAAAAGACCGCAAAGGCACCGTAGACCATGGGCACTAATACGATGTAGTAGACTGTCTCCACAGAAGCCCCCCCTCGTTGTGAAGAAATGAAACAGAAGTGCCCCCATGATTGAGGGCCCGTGAACCCGGGTCTATACCTTCCGTTTGATATAAAACTTGATGACGTCTCCCTCTTGGTCAGTTTTCAAGATCTCGTTGCCGCTAGTCTTAGCCCACGCAGGAAAGTCAGCCAGGGAACCGGGATCTGTGGTTAAGGCCTCGATCACCTGACCAACCTCAACCTCCTTAATCCCCTTGCTGACCTTTACCACCGGCATGGGGCAGGGCATTCCCTTCAAATCCATTACCTTGTCGGCCTTAATTTCCTTGCCCATCCCTAACCTCCTCCGAGTAGTGGGTGTTATATAAAGAGTTGAATCTTGCTGCTCTGGGCCTCTTCCAGAAACTTTGCCACACCACAGAACGTCAGATTGGGGTACTCGATCATCTCCTCGCGCTTAAATCCCATCAGGTCCATGGACATCTCGCAGATAAAGATCCTCACACCCATCTCTGCGGCTAATTCTAGCATCTCTTGAAGCGAGGCAACATTCTTTTTTTTCATGAGGGATTTCATCATGGCCGTGCCCATGCCGCCCATGTTCATCTGAGAAAGCTTCACCTCGCTGGTACCCTTGGGCAACATCGCCCCGAACATCCTCCCCATGAAATCCTTTCCGCCGACCTTCTTCTTTTTATCTCTGAGCAGAGGCGTCCCCCAGAAGGTGAAGAACATCACCACATCCATGCCCATGGCAGCAGCCCCGGTGGCTATAACGAGCGAGGCCAGCGCCTTATCCAGATCACCACTGAAGACGATCAAGGCAATCTTATTCTCCGGGGCAGCCTGAGCAAGTTTTTCCACCTGGTTTTTGAGTTTGGCAAACTGTTTTTCAAGGTCTTCCTTCTTCACGGTTTTCTCCTTCATCATAACCTCCCTCGGGTAAGACGTCCATATTCTTGAGAGATCTAAAGAGGCTTCCTTTCATAATAACCTCCTATAGAACCTCACACCAATTGCCCCTTGACGGCCTCCATAGCTGACCTGAGCATTTCGAGGTATGAGAGCATGTCTTTCCTCTCATCGACGCCCAGGTGCAACAATATCCGGTGATGGAGCTCCCTTTGAAAGGCCCCTATCTCCTGTGCCCTCTTGTGTCCTGCCGGGGTCAAACCGATCAACTTTATGCGTCCGTCATCAGGGTCAGTAGTCTGCTTCACCAGACCCTTTTCAGTGAGCCCGTTGACTATCTTGGTGACGCGGCTCTTTGCAACATCCATTCTTTGGGCGATACCCTTTACCGTCAGATATCGCTCTCCACCAAACAACAGGAGGCACTTCAGCTCAGCGTAGGGGAGTCCGAACTTCTCGGTCTCGAAGAACTTTCTATCCTCACAGCATTTCAGCATCTCGCCGATCAGGTCTTGTAATCGCTGGGCCTGATATCGCAGGAGATCTTCATTGGTATCGTTTGTCTTTTCGTTCATACCATGAATAATATAATTGCCTTGATGATGATGTCAAGAAAATTTTTAGATGAATTTTGCTAAATAAATTAA
>CAYQOD010000338.1:0-1603 GCA_964419065.1 uncultured Thermodesulfobacteriota bacterium
TGCACGTGCCGGGAACTCGTCGATCACGTCGTCTCCCACACGGTAGGCATTGCAGACCTTGATCTTCTTCAGTCCGGTGAGCGTGTCCAATTTGGTGATGACCAAGCCCCCCAGGCCGTTCACCCTCACCGCGTGTCTCACCACGACGGCATCGAACCAGCCGCACCTCCTCGGCCTCCCGGTGGTTGCCCCGTATTCTCCGCCCCGTTCCCTGAGCATGGCACCGGTTTCATCGGTCAGCTCGGTAGGGAAGGGACCTTCACCAACCCTCGTGGTATAGGCCTTGACCACCCCGAGGACGAAGTCGATCTGGGTGGGGCCGATGCCAGAACCAGCACAGGCGTTGCCGGCCACGGTGCTGGAGGAGGTGACGTAGGGATACGTGCCGTGGTCGACATCCAGGAGACAACCCTGGGCGCCCTCGAAGAGGATGTTTTTCCCTTCCTTGACCTGTTGGGCCAAAAAGAGTGAGGTGTTGGTGACATACCGTTGAAGCCGTCCCTTATACCCCCTATATTCCTGATAGAGGGGTTCCAGTACAGGTTCCTCCTCTCCGAGTTCGTGGGTGAGGTAGTATCGTTTCTGAGCGAGATTTTCCTCGAGTTTTCTGCGGAGGATCTCCTCATCGAGCAGATCGATGGCCCGGATTCCACACCGGGCGGCCTTATCCTCATAGGCAGGGCCTATACCCCTCCCAGTGGTTCCAATCTTCCCTCCTGAGCGGACGCGTTCCCTCCCTGCATCGATCATCCTGTGGTAGGGAAAGATAATATGGGACTCTTCGCTGATCAGGAGCTGGGAGTCATCCTGGAGATACCCCTGTTCTTTGAGACTGTCGATCTCCTCGATGAGGACACGGGGATCAACAACCACGCCGTTGCCGATGACACATCTCTTTCCCGCGTGGAGGATGCCCGAGGGGATGAGGTGAAAGATGAACTTCGTGCCAGTCACCACGAGGGTGTGGCCGGCATTGCTTCCGCCCTGGAAGCGAACGACCACATCGGCAAACTCGGCCAGCAGGTCGATGATCTTTCCCTTCCCCTCGTCGCCCCACTGAGTCCCTACCACGATTACCAGAGCCATATATCCCGTACCTGTGCCGCTTGTAAAATTTCCCCCATCGGTGAGCGAAATCATCACTCACCCTTACTTTCCTACCAGGTATCCTCTTACTTAAGAGCTTACTATCTCCTCTGCAACCCTTACCCCCTTGCCCAGATCAACAGGGTATCCCAGATCCTTGAGGGAGAGTTCCAGGGCGCTGACCGCCTGAATGATATCCAATGGTTGGAAGTAACCCAGATGGGCGATCCGGATGATCTTCTCCTTCAAGTGCGCCTGCCCCCCGGCGATGATGAGGCCGAACGTATCCTCAAAGTTCTTTTTGAGCTTCTTCCCATTGATTCCTGCCGGGACCTTGATGGCGGTCAGGGCATTGCTGGGGGATTGGGGGGCGAGGAGTTCTAACCCGAGAGATTTCACCGCCTCGCGAGTTGCCCGGGCGAGCTTGTCATGCCGTTTAAAGACGTTCTTCAATCCCTCCTCTTTGATCATCCTGAGGGCCTCTCTCAGCCCTACCACGAGGGATATGGCCGGGGTA
>CAYQOD010000339.1:0-1596 GCA_964419065.1 uncultured Thermodesulfobacteriota bacterium
CGTAATGCAGGGGTCTTGGCGGTGCAGATCTTGGCCCTGAGCCGACCGGAGATGCAGAAAAAGCTCCGGGACTATAAAGAGGAGATGGCCCGTCAGGTGGAAAAAGTGGGTAAAGAAGTGCAGCACGGAGAACCCGTCTGATACCATCGAGGTGCTACTACTCCCCATAAAGGTGCGCTGGAGAGAGAAGGATGGCCACGATCCTCAGGATAGATCCCCGCAGCCCATCCCCCACGCTCATCCAAGAGGTGGTTGAGGTAATACGAGGGGGCGGGGTGGTGATTTATCCCACTGAGACCCTCTACGGTCTCGGTGTCGATCCGTTTCATCCTCAAGCGGTGAAGCGATTGTATGAGATCAAGGGGAGGGACAGAGGCAAACCGATCCCCTTTTTGATCAAGGACCTGCAGGTGCTGGCTGACCTGGTTGAAGAGATTCCCGCTCACGGGAGAGATCTCATCGAGCGCTATTGGCCTGGCCCTCTCACCCTCATCTTCCGAGCCCGGGAGGGATTCCCCTCCCCCCTCCGGACAGGAGAGGGGACGATAGGGCTGAGGATCTCTGCCCACCCTATTGCGAGGATGATCGTGGAGCGTCTGGACACACCCCTCACCTCCACCAGCGCCAACCGAGCAGGTGGTGAGGACTTCACCGATATCGAGGCGCTCTCCCGAGGCTTCGGAGATGCCGTTGATCTGATAATCGATGGGGGGGAAGTATCCGGCCTCGGATCAACAGTGGTTGACCTGACGGTGACCCCCCCGAAGGTCCTCCGGGAGGGGATGATCAAGAGACCATGGTGAGAGGAGGATGAGATGGGAGGATCGTACAAGATTGCCGTCATCCCCGGTGATGGGACAGGACCGGAGGTAGTGAGGGAGGGGGTAAAGGTCCTTAAGACCGTCTCAGGGGTGGAAGGATTCACGGTGGAACTCATCGAGTATGATTTCGGGGGAGGGCGATACCTCAAAACCGGGGAGACACTGCCGGATTCCGCCTTGGAGGAGCTGCGTCAGATGGACGCCATCTACCTCGGTGCCATCGGCCACCCCGAGGTGAAGCCAGGGGTTCTGGAGAAGGAGATCCTCCTGCGGATACGGTTTGCCCTCGACCTCTACATAAACCTGAGGCCGGTCAAGCTCTATCCGGGGGTTGAGACGCCTCTCAAGGACAAGGGACCTGAGGAGATAGACTTTGTCGTCGTGAGGGAGAATACTGAGGGGCTGTATGCAGGTTCAGGGGGGTTTTTAAGGAAGGGGACGCCCGATGAGGTCGCCGTCCAGGAATCCATCAACACCCGCAGGGGGGTGGAGCGCTGCATCCGATACGCCTTTGAGTTGTGCCGTCAGCGCGCTAAAGCAAAAAAGCTCACCCTCTGTGGCAAGACGAATGTGCTCACCTACGCCTTCGATCTGTGGGAGCGGGTCTTTACCGAGGTGTCTCGGGAATACCCAGATGTGGAGACCGACTATGCCCACGTCGATGCCATCTGTATGTGGATGGTCAAAAATCCCGAGTGGTTCGACGTCATCGTCACCGACAATATGTTTGGAGACATCATCACCGACCTGGGGGCTATGATCCAGGGGGGCATGG
>CAYQOD010000340.1:0-1593 GCA_964419065.1 uncultured Thermodesulfobacteriota bacterium
ACTACAGCGGTGAGGGACGCTGATGATTACGTCATCAATGGGCAGAAGACACTCATCACCAGCGGAGAGCAAGCAGGGGTCATCGTGGTCTGGGCGGTGACGGATAAGGAGGCCAAAAAGGGGAAAGGGATCAGCGCCTTTTTGGTGGAAAAGGGGACACCGGGACTCACCATCGGCAAAAATGAGGAGAAGATGGGACAACGGGCCTCTTCTACCAACGACCTCTTCTTTGAGGAGTGTCGTATCCCCAGGGAGAACTTGTTGGGGAAAGAAGGAGATGGATTTACAATATCTATGATGGAATTGGACGGTGGGCGAATAGGCATTGCATCCTTGGCCCTCGGCCTCGGCTATGCTGCCATTGATTATGCGACCGAATATGCCAAAGAGAGGGAACAGTTCGGACAACCCATAGCCAATTTCCAGGCCATCCAGTGGATGGTCGCCGACAGTTATACCGAGTTGGACGCTGCCCAGCTTCTGGTCTTGAGGGCGGCCTTCCTCAAAGAAAATAAAGTGCCCTTTACTAAGGAGGCCTCCATGGCCAAGCTGTTCGCTTCCGAGACGGCCAGAAAGGTAACCACCAGGGCCATTCAGATCTTGGGTGGCTATGGATATACCAAGGAATATCCTGTGGAAAGGTATCATCGAGACGTCATCGTCACCACCCTCTACGAGGGCACCTCTGAGATTCAACGCCACGTAATCGCCCGCTCTATACTGGGTAGAAAGCTCGGGGCGTATAGATAGGGCGAAGGATGACCAGCCGTCGATTTGCCATGGTGATAGATCTGCGCCGATGCATCGGCTGCCATGCATGTAGCGTAGCCTGTAAGGCAGAATACGAAGTCCCTTTGGGGGTATGGAGGACCTGGGTCAAGATCATCGAAAAAGGGGGCTACCCAGGGGTAAGTATCAGCTTCCTCCCCCTCCTGTGCAATCATTGTGAACGACCCATATGCGTCACGGTCTGCCCCGTTAATGCTACCTGGAAGCGGTCGGACGGGGTGGTGATGATAGACCCCCATCGTTGTATCGGCTGCCGTTATTGTATGGCCGCCTGTCCCTACAAAATGAGATACATCAACCCCCTTACACAGGTGGCGGAGAAGTGCGATTGGTGCATCTCGCGGGTGGAGAGGGGGCTGCAACCAGCCTGTGTAGAGGTATGCCCTACAGGGGCCTTAGTCTTTGGCGACCTCTTGGACAAAGAGAGTAAGGTCTCACGCCTGATATCCCTGCAACCTGTGCAGGTGATAAAGCCGGAGATGGGGACCGAGCCCCATGCCTATTACCTCCAACTGGATCTACAAGCCGTAGAGGCCACCTGAGGCAGGGGAGATGGAAGTTAAATTATTATACAATGTCTTCCACGATCATAATTTCGGCTTTTTGATCGCCACCTATTTCTATCTGACAGGACTCAGCGCAGGTTCCTTTATCCTCTCCACCCTCTCCTATGGATTTGGCCTGGAGCGGTATAAGCCATTGGGAAAGATCGGGATCGTATGTGCGACCCTGCTGCTGATCGCTGCCCCATTCTTTCTCCTCTTGCACGTGGGCAAACCACTGCGGGCATGGCACCTCTTCATC
>CAYQOD010000341.1:0-1582 GCA_964419065.1 uncultured Thermodesulfobacteriota bacterium
AATAAAACCTCTAGATTTCCTCTCCCCGAGGGGAGAGGATAAGGTGAGGGGGAAAAATTATAACCACCCTCACCCCCGCCCTCTCCCGCCAGCGGGAGAGGGAGATATATTGATTTTCATGGTTCGTGGGTGACGCGCCGTCATGGGAAATTACAGAGGATGAAGACAACCCATCGAGCGGTCCCCGAGGGGGAACCCATCGAGGGACTTCTCAGCACTCAGGGCTACCGATGGATAGCAGGGGTGGATGAGGCTGGAAGGGGCCCCCTAGCCGGACCGGTGGTGGCGGCAGCGGTCATACTGCAGCCGGGGGATGAGATTCCTGGTGTGCGGGACTCCAAGAAGCTCACCCCTGGAAGACGAGAAGAGCTGTACCAGCTCATCACCTCCTGCGCCCTCAGCTGGGGGGTGGGGATCGTGGGACCCCGGGAGATCGAGCAGCATAACATATTGCGGGCTACCATCAAGGCCATGGAGGAGGCGGTCCTGAATCTGGATCCAGTACCTGATTTTCTCCTGATAGATGGTATCGTCCCTCTTCCCATCGATATCCCCCAACGGTCCTTAGCGAAGGGGGATGACCTTTGCCCAACCATTTCCGCGGCCTCCATCGTGGCCAAGGTCACCCGAGACAGGTTGATGCTCGAATATCACCGCATCTATCCCCACTATAACTTTGCCTGCCACAAGGGGTATCCTACCAAAGAACACCGAGAGGCCATCCGCACGTATGGATGCTGTGAGATCCATCGCAGGACCTTCAGAGGGGTAAAAGAGCACCTGGGAGATTAGGGTGAGAGGTACGAAGAAGCTCCTCGGTGCACGGGGCGAGGACCTTGCCGTCAGGTATCTCCGAAAGAAGGGCTACAAGGTAATTGAGCGGAATTACCATTGCCCGTGGGGCGAGATCGACCTCGTCGCCCGCGAGAGAGATACCCTGGTCTTCATTGAGATCAAGTCCCGCAGCTCGTCGGAATTTGGGCTCCCTCAGGATGCGGTGGATCGGTTCAAGCAAAGGAAGCTCATTCAGGTGGCGAGGGCCTATATACATGAACACCACGTGCGGGAGAGCGTCATGGCCCGTTTCGATGTGGTGGCCATTCAACTCACCCCTTCCGGACCGAAGATAGAGATCATCAAGGATGCCTTTCACGTGGATGAGCAGGTCATAGGCTCACGTCTTTTTATCTGATCACCATCTATCTAAGACCCCTGCGTAAATATCCCGTTCTCTGCGGTCGGTGGGATGATCAAGGCCAAAGCCCTTCCGGGCCTTGACAAGGAAAGGGGAAAAAGGGTATAAAATAATTGGCCTCTGATGAGCCGATACAGAATATGAGGTCATACTATGGAGAACACCCTGCTTTTAAACGCCACCTATGAACCTTTACGGGTCGTATCGTGGAAGAAGGCCATCACCCTGGTCACGTTAGGCAAGGTGGAGGTCATCGAGGAATACGACCGGGAGGTACGCAGCATCTCCTTCACCATCAGGCTCCCCTCTATCATCAGGCTCATCAGATATGTGCGTAAGAAGCGGGGCGGGGTGAAATTCTCTCGTCAGAACATCTATGCTCGGGAC
>CAYQOD010000342.1:0-1554 GCA_964419065.1 uncultured Thermodesulfobacteriota bacterium
CCCAACAATTGGGGGAGAGGGAAAGAGAGCTGATTTTCATGGTTCGTGGGTGACGTAACCGTCATGATGAATTGTTTTATGAGAACATTAGAGAGATTTCATCCCTCGACGAAAGGTCCGAAAAGGAAAACTGCGGTATAAGGTCTTGCCCTTTCCTGGGCCAAGGCATATAATTTCTTATATATGTTGAGATTCAATGACATAGCAGAGCAAGTCGAATCGTACAACCCCCTCGCTGATCTGGGACTTTTGGAGAAGGCCTATGTCTTCTCAGCCAAGGTCCACCAAGGACAGGTGAGACGTTCGGGAGCGCCTTATCTCATCCATCCCCTGGAGGTGGCCGGGATCTTGGCCAAGATGAAGCTCGATGTGGCCGCCGTTGCCACCGGTTTCCTCCACGACACCATAGAAGACACCCTGACCACCTTGGAGGAGATCAGGGAAAACTTCGGCGATGAGATCGCTCAACTGGTGGATGGGGTGACCAAGATTAGCAAGATGAGCTTTCAGACTAGAGAAGAACACCAGGCCGAAAATTTCCGCAAGATGGTCATGGCCATGGTAAAGGATATCAAGGTCGTCCTCATCAAGCTCGCCGATAGACTCCACAACATGCGAACCCTCGACTTTCTCTCCCCCGAGAGACAGCAGGAGATCGGCCGAGAAACCTTGGACATCTATGCCCCCCTCGCCAACCGTCTCGGTATCGATTGGATCAAGACAGAGCTGGAGGAATTATCCTTCCGTTACTTGGAGCCCCAGGCCTATAAAGAGCTCTCCCAGAAGGTGGCCAAGACCAAGAAGGAGCGTGAGAGATACGTGGAGGAAGTACGAAGTATCATCCTCGAAAAGCTCCAAGAGTTTGGCATATATGGAGAGGTTACCGGGAGGGTTAAGCAGCTCTACAGCATCTACCAGAAGATGAAGAGACTCGGAGTAGAATTTCATGATGTATACGACATCACGGCCTTCAGGATCATCGTGGGGACCGTCAAGGAGTGTTATGAAGCCCTGGGCGTTATCCACTCCCTTTGGCGCCCTGTTCCGGGAAAATTTAAGGATTACATCGCCCTCCATAAGGGGAATATGTATCAATCTCTCCATACCACGGTCATCGGCCCCTACGGTGAGAGGATAGAGGTTCAGATTAGGACCTGGCAGATGCACAGGATAGCGGAAGAGGGGATCGCTGCCCATTGGAAATATAAAGAGGAGGGGGAAATTGATGAGGAGGGTGAGCGGCGTTTTGCCTGGTTGAGACAACTCCTTGATTGGCAGATGGATTTGAAGGACAGCCGAGAGTTCCTCAAGACGCTCAAGGTGGACCTTTTCCCCACAGAGGTGTATGTCTTCACCCCTAGAGGTGAGGTAAGAGAATTTCCTAAGGGCGCTACCCCCGTCGATTTTGCCTATAGCATTCACACTGATGTGGGACATCAGTGCGTGAGGGCAAAGGTGAACGGCCGTCTGGTCTCTCTCAATTATCAGCTCCTGAACGGAGATACGGTAGAGATTATCACCTCGCCTAAACACCGTCCCAGCCGAGATTGGCTG
>CAYQOD010000343.1:0-1553 GCA_964419065.1 uncultured Thermodesulfobacteriota bacterium
ACCGGGTGTCCCCGCACAGGTTTGGACGAGGGCAACAAAGGTGAGGTTTTTGGTCCTCGATGTCGATGGGGTGCTGACCGATGGCAGGATCATCATGGACCATCAGGGCAGGGAGATCAAGGTCTTTGATGTCCGCGATGGACATGGGATAAAGCTCCTGCTGCAGGCCGGGATCGAGGTGGCGATGCTGACGGGGAGGGCCTCGCCAGTCGTCCAGAAGCGAGCTGATGATCTGGGGGTCACCAGGGTCCGGCAGGGTGTCCACGACAAGGTAGAGGCCTACGATGAGATCGCTCAAGAACTGGGGGTTGAAGATGAGGAGACCTGTTTTGTCGGAGATGACCTGGTCGATGTACCCCTGCTGAAGAGGGTGGGACTGCCCATCGTCGTGGCAGACGGTGTGCAAGAGGCAAAGAGGTTTGCCCTCTACGTCACCAAGTTCCCGGGGGGGAGGGGGGCCGTGCGGGAGGTGTGCGATCTCCTCCTGCAGGCCCAGGGCACCTGGGATGAGATCACCAGGAGGTACTGTTGAAGCTATCCAAGCTGATTATCATCACCTTTATGGTGCTGGTCCTCTCGGCGGTCGGCGGCTATCTCCTGATGGGGAGACAGGACGACGAGGGGGACCCCATAACAACCGTCGAGGCCAAGACCGATGCCGACCTCAGCCTCGAGGAGATCCACTACGTTGAGACCAAAGGGGAGAGGACAGAGTGGGAATTGTGGGCAAAGTCCGCCCAATACTTCCTTGATGATGATTATACCCACCTACGGGATCTGACGGTCACCTTTTACCCCGAAGAGGGAAGGACCGTCACCTTGAGGGGGGAAAACGGTTCCATGAAGGGAAAAAAGGAGATCAAGGTCTGGGGGAATGTGGTGGTCAACTCCAGTGATGGGTATCGTGTGCTCACCGATTCCCTCCGCTATGACGAGGATAGGCGCCAGATCTCGACCAGCGACCCCGTTATCATCGAGGGGAAAAGGCTGCGGGTGAAGGGGGTGGGGGCAGTGGTCGACTTGAACGAAGAAACGCTCTCTATCCTGAGGGACGTGGAAACGGTGCTCGAAGGATGAAAGGGCTCACCTCTCTCATCATTACCATCGTCTTCTGGCTGTTGCCGTATCTGTCCGTTGCCCAGGTGCCGGGGGAATTCCAGGGGAGGACGGGTCCTATCCGCATAAACTCTCAGCGGTTGGAGGCCGATCATAAAAGGAATTTGATCACCTTTATAGGCGACGTCGTAGCCAAGGAGAAGGAGTTCACCATCTACGCCGATCGCCTGCTCCTCTATCTCGACAGCGAGGGGGAGGAGATTGCAAAGATAGTGGCTCAAGGGAACGTGCGCATAGAGCAGGGGAACCGGAGGGCCACCTGTCAAGAGGCCACCTATTACCACCGGGAACGGAAAGTGACCCTCCTGGGAAACCCGGTGGTGAGAGAAGGGGGCAACTGGGTCAAGGGACAACGAATCGTCTACTATATCGATGAACAGAAGAGCGTGGCTGAGAGTGAAGGAGAGGAGCGAGTAACCGTCACTATCATCCCGGGC
>CAYQOD010000344.1:0-1538 GCA_964419065.1 uncultured Thermodesulfobacteriota bacterium
GAGGGTTCAAGGGTTCGAGTGAAAAGCATGCAAACAGCTTTAGAGAACCCCTGATCCCTCCTTCTTCCCTGTCTGATTTTGATGGCAGAGGCAGGAGTCTCCTCCAGACGCCCTTTTTTCTGGAACGAACGTGACAAAAAAACTTAAAATCAATTTTATCTAACTTTCACCCAAATTCTTCTTGACAAAAATGAATAAATTGGTTAATTTAATTGACTGTTTCTCAAAGATTTATGTTCAGGGAACGAGGCCGTCAACCTTAATGAGGGAGGTTATATTTTATGGTAGAAACCCGAACGCTAGATATCGGCAGCAAGCTCAAGGCTATTAGGGGAGAAAAGCGCATATCCCTGCGCACGTTGGCCAAACTGAGTGGCCTTTCGGTAAACACGCTGAGCCTCATAGAGCGGAATATCACCTCTCCCACGGTGAACACCCTCTACAGCATCAGCCGGGCCTTGGGTGTAAAGATCAACTACTTCTTCGATGAGGAGAGGATAGAAGAGGCGATCCTCGCCAAAAAAGGTCAACGCAAGCAGATAGAGACCAAAGATAAGGGGATAAAGTTGGAGAGCCTCGGATCAGGGCTCATCCAGCAGGGCCTGGAGGCCTATATGATTACCGCCAGTAAAGGGTCCAAGAGCGGAACTAAAGGGGTGAGCCACCTTGGGGACGAATTGGCCTTCTGCCTGCAAGGTAAATTCCAATTTGAGGTGAAGAAGGAAAAATATATCCTCGAGGAAGGAGATAGTCTCCTCTTCAAAGGAAGCCTCCCTCAACAGTGGGAGAATATGGGGAATGGTGATTCCGTCCTTCTGATTGTGAGGGGAATGGAGAAATAAACGGGGCCATCTCCCCTGCATCCATCCTCAAAGACCATGTCACAAAAGTTGATGTTGGCCTCTTCTTCGCCGCGGAGAAGAGGCCTCTTATCCTCCCTGGGGCTTGAGTTCGAGGTTGTCCCAGCAGAGGTCACGGAAATTTCTTGTCCACATGAAGCACCAAGGGATTTCGCCTTACGGGTAGCAGGGAGAAAGGCCGCTCTGATAGGGGAGCGATATCCCCATGCCTGGATTATAGGTGCCGATACCGTGGTCACCATAGATGGGAAAACCCTGGGGAAACCCCGGGATAAAGAAGAGGCAAAGCAGATGTTGCAGCGGTTGGCCGGCAGAGAACATCTGGTGATCACTGGCTACTGTCTTATACAGTCGGCGGAAGGAAAGAAGATAGAGGGGGCAGAAGAGACGGTGGTTAAGATGAAATCCCTTGCAGAACGGGAGATAGATTGGTATATCGATACCGGCGAACCGTTCGACAAGGCAGGTGGATATGCCATACAGGGGAAAGGGGCCTTTATGGTAGAATGGATACGAGGGTCGTACACCAATGTGGTGGGACTCCCCCTCTGTCAAATCATCGAGTTGCTCAAAGGCGAAGGTGCTGTCGATATTTTCTAATACTGTAAGGAAATGCCATGGGTGATGGAAGCATAAAAGAAAACCTCCTCACGGTACGGGAACGGATAGAAAACGCGG
>CAYQOD010000345.1:0-1523 GCA_964419065.1 uncultured Thermodesulfobacteriota bacterium
TGTCGATTTTATCCTGCACCAGGCGGCCATCCCTTCCGTCCCCCGGTCTATCAAGGACCCCAAGGGGGTTACCGAGAACAACGTCAATGGCACCCTTCATCTTCTGATAGCCGCCCACAAGAACGGCGTGAAGCGGATCGTCTATGCCTCTTCTTCATCGGTCTACGGCGATTCCCCGCTCCTTCCGAAGGTGGAGGATTTTCCTCCGGCCCCCCTCTCCCCCTACGCCGCCTCCAAACTTGCCGGTGAATATTACTGCCGGGTCTTTTGTCATGTCTATGGTCTAGAGACGGTCTGTCTGCGCTATTTTAATGTCTTCGGCCCCAGACAAGATCCCCTCTCTCCCTACGCCGCCGTAATCCCCAAATTCATAACTCTGGCCTCTGGAAAGAAAGCCTTGACGGTATACGGGGATGGGGAGCAGAGCAGGGATTTCTCCTTTGTGGCCAATGTGGTGCAGGCCAACCTCTTGGCGTGTGAGGCTGAGGGCGCCGCTGGCGAGACGATCAATATAGGATGTGGGGAGAGGACGTCCATTAACCAATTGGTTGGGGAGTTAAAAGAGATAATCGACCTCAATCTGCGCGTCGAGTACGCTGCACCCCGCCCGGGAGACGTGAAGCACTCCCTGGCGAGCGTGGAAAAGGCGCGGGAGCTCTTGGCATATGAGCCCATCGTCTCCTTCGCCGAGGGGTTGCGCAGGACGGTTGAATGGTTCAGGGAAGCGAGGTAAAGAACATCCTCACCGTTGATGTAGAGGAGTGCTTTCACCGAAACGATATGCTCCTCTCTCGTCAGCAGAAGAAATTGTTGGGCACACGGGTGGTAGAACAGACCGAGCACCTTGTCTCGCTCTTGAAGTTCTATGATCAGAGAGGGACCTTCTTTGTCCTCGGGGAGGTCGCCGAAAGATACCCACACGTAATTAGGCGATTAGTGGAGGAGGGGTTCGAGCTGGGGCTCCATGGCTATCACCACCACCTCGTTTACGAGCAGAACGAGGAGGAGTTCCGTCGCGACACCCGCGATGCGAAGACCATCCTGGAGGATATTGGGGGAAAGGCGATCATCGGTTTTAGGGCACCCTCATGGTCCATCACCCAACGATCCCTGTGGGCATTGAGGGTGTTAGCCGATATGGGATTTCAATACGATTCCAGTATCCTGCCTGCCAGGGCCTATCTGGGAGGTGTCCCCTGGGCCAATCCCCGAATTCACAGGAGAGGAGAGGCAGACATTGTAGAGGTACCGCCCTCCGTCTTCAAAATATGGTTCCTCCGCATCCCTTTCTCCGGGGGGTTGTATCTCAGGATATTGCCGTACAGGTTTATCCGTTTTTGCATTAAGACGTTGAATAGAAAGGGCATTCCCGCTGTCATCTACCTCCACCCGTGGGAACTGGATCCAGAGCTCCCGAGGCTCGGGCTGGGCTGGAGGGAGAGGTTTGCACTCTACCACAATCTGGATACCGTCGTGCCCAAGGTGGAGCGGTTGCTCGGTGAATTCCCCTTTGCCTCTATCCA